>RZYD01000370.1 GCA_009930445.1 Bacteroidia bacterium
GCAAAAGCCCTTACCGGTGCTCCATCCGCACTATTTGTTTTTAGTGGAATGGTATAAAATGCAAAATGCTTTTCGATAAGCGGTTGCAGGTTTGTAAGGTTTTCAATGATTACTATCTGGTACTTCATGAGGATGTGATGTGACGGCAATTCCTGTGATGCGACAGGGTCGGGGGATAGGGTGTCGATACCAACTCCTCTGATATTAAAGGTGCATAATAATCTGGCAGCTTCCGGGTCAATTACAGGGAAACGCTGGCTGTATTTTTCGCTGCCCCAGTACCGGTCATGGCCTGTATAAAAAAGTATAAAATCAGCCTGTGATATTTCCTGTTTATAAGTAAGAATGTGCCAGTCTGCGATGTTTTTTTTTCCTGAGAGTGGAATGCAGAAACCTCTTCCAATGAAATGTTCCAACGCATATTGGTCGAGCCTTTTGCCTTTTGAAATAAGATGGTTCGGAGCATCCATATGTGTGCCTGTATGGCTTGTGAACCGCATGGAATGTTCATTGTATCCGTGGGTTTCGATTCGCGATATAACTTGTTGATCCGGTGGGTTCGTTCCCGGGAAAAGTGACATACCTTCACAAATTGTTTGCGTCAGGTCATAGATTTTTTTATTCTTAGTATTCATCATTCAAACGGGATTTGGGTAAGGGGTGTAAAATTACAAATTTTTGAAATGCCCAACCAATGATTTTGTTGAGCTGAAAGGCTTAATAACATTTTCTATTCTATTTGGTTATGTTAATGGATAAAAAATTGCCAGATGCGAAGAAAGACAGAAAAAATAATTTATGGTTGTATGGGGTTGGGCGGGGCTGTAAATACCACGGTGAGTGACTTGGCCGTGTTAAAAAAAACTTTTATGGCGTTGGAAACTGCCTATGATTCAGGTATTTATAGATTTGATCATGCGGATATTTATAACCAGGGCAGGGCCGAATCCGTTTTTGGCCTATGGTTAAAAGATAATCCGGGACTCAGGTCGAAGATTTTTCTTCAGAGCAAAACAGGAATCAACCTTCACGCAGGGCCCTATAATTCAAGTTACTACGATTTTTCTGAAACGTATCTTTCACAGCATGTGGAACAAATTCTGGCTCGCCTGCATACCGACTATCTGGACAGCCTGCTTCTTCATCGTCCTGACCCTTTGGCTTCCGGTGAAGCGTTGGCCCGGGTATTACAACCACTGGTAAAAAATGGAACGGTTCGATCGCTCGGAGTTTCCAATATGTCGGTATGGCAAATCCAGTGGTTGGAACATGCATTGCAGCTCCCGGTCAGGGTGAACCAGATCCGGTTTTCGTTGGGGCATAGCCTGTTAGTTGACCAGATGGTATGGGTGAATTCAGCGAAAGTAATGAATCATGGCCTCGATGGCATGCTTTCCTTCGCCTCCCAATATGCCGTTGAGCTGCAGGCATGGAGTCCGCTGGACAAAGGACTTTTTTTATCCCCTTTTGCAGCTGATGCGAAAAATATACCGGCCACGGCCGGATTGCTGAAGGAGCTAAGTCAAATCTATGACGTTGCTCCGGGGGTTATTGCATTGAGTTGGGTACTGCGTGTTCCACAGGTAGCTGCAGTAATTGGCACTACCCGTCCTGAACGCATTAAAGCGCTGGTGGAGGCCTCCCGGATTACCCTGTCGCACGATGACTGGTACCGCCTCTGGATTACGGCCAGCGGTGAAAAATTGCCCTGATCACCGGCTTCAAAAGGTGTTTTTGCTTTAAAATAACTGTATTGCAAAGGGTCTGATCTTTAATAAAATGCTGTTTTGTGTTTGTATCTCGATTTTTTGCTAATTTTATGCATTCAATGCTTTTCGTTTGACGGATCTGACGAAAACGTTTTGGAAATACTAACCCATCTGAAAAAATAATGATCATGAAAAAACATGAGAACCTTGTGCGGCTGTTTGAATTTTCCATAAAAAATAACTGGGAAATTACCGCACTTTCCGATTATAAAGGGATTGATTACACTTACCGCGAAGTAGGAACCCGTATTATGAAGATTCATGCTGTTTTTCAAGCCTGCGGGGTAAAAAAAGGGGATAAAATAGCACTGGTTGGCAAAAATTCAGCTAACTGGGGAATTATTTACCTCGCTGCCGTGAATTATGGCGCGGTTATCGTTCCGATTTTGCCTGATTTCAAACCGGTTGATATTCATTATATTATCAATCATTCCGATTCTGTTGTGCTCTTTGCCGGTGATTCGCTCTGGGAAAAACTCGATCCTAATGCCATGACTAACCTGCGTACTGTGCTTCAAATTCAGGACTTTTCGCTGCTGCATGTGTATGAGCATGGGTTGGAATCTGCTATTAACGAAGCCATGCAGGCCTTTGAAACCCGCTATCCTGATGGTCTCTCGCAGGAAGATATCCGGTTTTCTGAATGTAATAATGACGATGTTGCCGTGATTAGTTACACTTCAGGAACCACAGGTTTTTCCAAGGGCGTGGTTTTGCAACACAAAAGTTTGTTGGGGAACATGAACTTTGCCCAGCTTAATATGCCATTGAATCCGGCCGATAAAATAGTCAGCTTTCTGCCCCTGGCTCATACCTATGGATGCGCTTTTGAATTCCTCTTTCCTTTTACTCTTGGCTGCCATATTACCTTTCTGACGCGTACTCCATCGCCAAAAATTGTTACCGATGCTTTTCAGGAAATACAACCAGCACTGATTCTCTCCGTGCCATTGGTGATCGAAAAGATTTACAAAACCCGTATCATGCCGCTATTCCATAAACGTTCGATGGC
>RZYD01000371.1 GCA_009930445.1 Bacteroidia bacterium
TGTTACCGGAAATTAGAAATACAGTAAAAATGGAAATCTCAGTACAGTGAAAACGGTAACAAGACTACAGCGATAATGGCAACAGCAGTGCAGTAAAAACGGTAACAATAGTGCAGTGTTTTTGAGAAATAATTTTCACCTTTAAGTCATAATTTTAAAGCAAAGGTATTATGACAGAGAAGGAATATAAATCACTCAATCGTTACATTATGTACGACACTATTCACCGGCTTCGTCATGAGGAGCATCAATCGATTCAATGGATTGCCGATTATCTCGGGATCAATTTTAGAACAGTAAAGAAGTACCTGGAGATGGATATCAAGGAGTTTGAAAGTTACTCAAACAGCTTGAACGAGCGTGACTGCATTCTAGAGCCTTACAGGAGCTTCATTGTAGAACGCCTGGGTCAGTTCCAGGATACACCGGCTGCGCAGATGCATGACTGGTTAAAGGAGTATCATCCTTCTTTTCCTCGTGTAACACCTAAAACTGTTTACAACTTTGTCATGAAGATCCGACAGGAGCACAATCTGCCCAAGTTAAAAGTCAATGAACGCGAGTATGGATCTCTCCCCGAAACGCCACCGGGTAAATATGCCCAGGTTGACTTCGGTGAATACAAGCTGCGAAAAGGCGACGGTTCAAGGGTCAAAATTTACTTCTTTGCCATGGTCCTGGGATATAGCCGCTACAAGTTTATTTGCTTCCAGGATAAACCTTTCACCAGCGAGAACGCTGTCTACGCTCATGAGCTTGCTTTTCGTTTCTTTCATGGGATACCCAGGTTTATTATTTATGACCAGGATTCAGTCTTTCTTTATGATGAGAACATCGGGGATTACATTATGACAGAGGTATTCAACAGCTATGTGAAAAGCCGTCCGTTCAAGCCCGTTTTTTGCCGTAAAGCAGACCCCGAGAGCAAGGGGAAGATAGAGAACGTGATCAAGTATGTCAAACAGAACTTTTTACTGAACAGGTCATACAGCAATTTGGATAACCTTAGCAAGGAAGCCGAATACTGGTTGACCAGGACAGGCAATGCCATGGTTCATAATACTACCTGCAAGGTGCCCCAGCAGGTATGGAGCTCTGAATGTAAAGATTTACAACCATACATACCCGTGACTTCCTCCGCACTTGAGTCAGGGCATAAAGTTCAAAACACAAACAGCCTACGTTACAAAGGGAACACCTACTCGCTTCCTTCCGGCACGTACCGTGGTGAAGAGACCAGGGTTCTTGTCGATGAAGAAAATGGCACACTCGTGATCAAAACCATGGATGGAGAGCTCCTGGCAAAGCACCTTATACCGGCCGGGCGCGGAGAGAAAGTCATTAACAATAATCATCAGCGTGATAAATCAACCAGCATTCAGAATCTCTGTGATAAGGTGAAGGTTCAGTTCTCGGATCAATCAGGGGCTGAAATCTTCCTGTCCAAAATAAAAGAACGTTATCCCCGATATATAAGGGACCAGATAACTGTCATGTTGAACTGCCTGGCAAAATATGCGCCGGAAGACACTGACAAAGCACTTGATACGTGCCTTGAGAAAGCCCTCTACAGTGCGAATGACTTCAAGTCAATACTCTCCTCCAGTGCGGTGATCAGGGAGAATAATAATGAGATGGAGATCAAATCCCTTGGCACTCCCGAAACACAATTGATGGTAAATATCAGGCCAAACAAATCCACCATCGATGTGTATCAAAACCTCTTTAAAAGCAACTGATATGACGCCGGATAAATTAACAACCATACGCGGGTATGCAAAACGACTCAGGCTCTCCGGACTAACTGTCAATGCCCAGGATATCCTGCTAAGAGCACAGAAAGAGTCTCCCAGTTATGATGATTTTTTAAGTCTTGTGCTGGAGTTGGAAGTTCAAGGCCGTGAAGAGAAGCAGAGACTTTTACGTTTAAAAGCTGCCAAACTTCCACTAGCACATAATCTTAACATGTATGACCACTCCATCTCAAATGGATTGAGCGCAACTCAACTAAACCAACTTCGGGAACTGCATTGGGTCGAAGAAAGCTTCAACCTTATGCTTGCGGGGCCTTGTGGTGTTGGCAAAACATTTATCGCTTCAGGCCTTTGTGCCGATGCCATTGACAAGGGGTATAAAGCATACTTCAGAAGTATGGATGAACTACTGACCACGCTTAAGTTGAAAAATATAGTTGCCAGTGCAAAAAGGGAATACAAGAACTTGGCTGCCGCGGACGTGATTGTCATAGATGACCTGATGAATATATCTGTGAATCGCGAGGAAGGGAATCTTCTCTTTGCCTTTATGAACAGCATATACGAATCCACTTCGTTTATTATCACCACCAATAAATCACCTGCAGAATGGGCTCGTTCGCTTGATGACGAAGTGCTGGCGACGGCTCTTTTAGACAGACTGCTCTATAAATGTGAACTTTTGCAACTCAAAGGAAAGAGTTACAGAATGACTAACAGAAAAACTATTTTTGAAGAAAACTAAAAAAATGAATGAAAAATGGAAACAAAAAAATGGGAATGTGAATGAATAAATTACCTTTGCAAAAGATGCACAGTTGTTACTGAAATTACTGCATCATTGTTACCAAAAGTGCTGCATTGTTGTTACCGAAAACACTGCACTTTAATTTACCGAAATTACTGCATTCTCAGTTTCCGTTAACAATTCCGGCATTTTTAGCACTGTTTTTCACAATATACTCTACAGTTCTTTCCGACAAGGGTTGTCCTTTACGCCCCATCGGTTCGAATAGATAAGTGGTT
>RZYD01000372.1 GCA_009930445.1 Bacteroidia bacterium
GGTAAATTATATATTGAAAGCGGCTCTTTCTGGTATTTTAATGATGAAACCCCCTTACATGCGCTTATGCACATCGATTCGGAAATCGGGAACGGATGGATTTATGGCAACGAAGACCTCACCGGAGTGGAGGGCACTTTGGGCGAAGGGATGGCTTTTGGATATATCGGCGACAATCTTCGTATCGACCATCTTGAACCGCTCGATCCCTCCTACCTGGTTTTTACCAGCGAGCCCCATACTTTTGGAGCCATGGCTGCCCAAGAGACCGCAGGGTACAAAACAGTAGCCTCGACATTTGAATGGAGCGGACTAGTTCCCGCCAACGAAGAATCTTCTACCATTACCCTTATGGAAAATATTCTGGCTTTCTTCGATATTACCGCAGTCCGGCCTCCTGAAATTCATATCGGAAACGATACCCTGGTATGCATGAACCAGCAGCTAATACTGGACGCAGGAGATGGATTTACAAGCTATCTTTGGTCAAATGGTGCAACCACACAGCAAATTGTTGTGGATACCAGTGGTTTTATGCCAATGGAAAACACGATATCCGTTGAGGTTGTGAATGAATACGGATATAAAGCCGGAGATGAAATTCGGGTAACCTTTACCGATTGTACGGGAATAGAGGAAGTAAATAATGTTAATTTCGAGGTATATCCAAATCCGGCAAACGACAGGATAAACATCGTGTTCCATACCAACAACAAAACGCCGTTAGAAATTTCAATGCATTATCTTTCCGGCAAGAAAGCCTTTAGCAATACTTACAGCGGTGGAATGCATTGTGCTGTCGACGTTTCAGAATTTCAGCCTGGCCTATACTTGTTAACCGTGGCGACAAAGGATGGAATCAGCAAAAGAAAAATCATCATTCAGTAAAACAAAACTAAAAAACGGCTACCTTCATTAAGGCAGCCGTTTTTTCTTAACCATTCATTGTGCATGCCCCTTCTGCTGTTAAGGTTTGTCAGTTACATTGATTAATATAGATTTATCATTGCCTGACCCATCGGTTATGGTTATACGGTGACTACCCGGAGCAGGCGAACAGGATTGGGTATGAAAATATCGGGTGGTACCCAAAAATGCATCATCAAGGTACCAGTACAGGATGGCTTCCGGGTCACGGTGTGCCGCCTCCATCACCAGCTGAGATCTCCCGCTATTGAGTTTTTTGGGTAGATAAACGGTTCGGTTCGAAGAGGGATAAATAAAGTTTAATGGGTTTTCCTCCTCGCTTCCAAGGCAACGGGGATGAAAAGGGGGCAGGAGTGCATAACCGGCATTAATTTTATTGTAGTACCATGCCTGGACCGGAGGAAGCACAAAAAAAGGTACAGTGACAATCTTATCAGCCGGATAACATCCAGTATTCACCCGATAGTGTCGTTCCTGGTCCAGGTGGATCAGCTGATGAAAAGGACAGGGCTTTGTGTCGGCACCACCGGAGGGAATCCATTCCCAAAGGGTATCAGGACAAAACCGTGAAACCGGATAGCCCGACTGCCGGCAAACCGGAATACGAATCATTTCACTTTCCGGCATCTGAAATTTTTTATTCGCAGGAAAAAACTGAAACAAATCGAACAAAACGGGTGCTGCACAGCTAGCGCCTGTTAGCCCCGGACGCCCTTCTCCATCGGCATTTCCAACCCAAACCCCAGCAACACAATCCGGAGTTACACCAACCGCCCACCCATCGCGAAACCCAAAACTGGTTCCTGTCTTCCACGCAATTTCCTGCGATGAGCCATAATTTTCCCACCCTGCCTCTGTTTCCGGGCGGTGAACCTTTTTCATGGCTTCGAAGGTGCAAAAAATTGCCCCTTGTGAAAAAGGAAGATTTTTTTGTTTTCTCTCCACGTCTTGGACAACAAAAAGCGAAGCGGTGGTTAACATAGTTTTTTGATGGAGCAATGCCGACGCCATCGCACCATAAACTGAAGTAATCTCCCACAATGAAGCCTCAGCCCCACCCAGGATTAACGACAGGCCATAATGGGAAGGGGGAAAGTTCAACGAAGTAATACCACTGCGTTGGAGCAAGTCATAAAACCGGGCTAGATCATATTCGGCAAGCATTCGCACTGCAGGTACATTCAGCGACTGGGCCAGGGCCTGCCATGCCGGCACCATTCCACTGTAATTTTCCGTATAATTTTT
The DNA here is from genome assembly GCA_009930445.1 of Bacteroidia bacterium. Taxonomy (GTDB): domain Bacteria; phylum Bacteroidota; class Bacteroidia; order Bacteroidales; family BM520; genus BM520. The sequence goes on from RZYD01000372.1 coordinate 2,173, forward strand.
CGGCGTAAAGCCTCCAAAATTCGAGGGGATATCCGCCACAAGCATTCCAGGAAGCAATTTCCCATCGTCGAGCATGGCAGCATATAAAAACGGTTTTAAAATGCTACCGGTTGAACGTAGTGCCTGCACGAGGTCAACATCAGGGCTAAATTCCGGGTGGTCGCGCCTGCAGCAATTCCCAACATATACCCGTACCTTTCCGGTACCCGACTCCAACACCAGCGCAGACAGATTATGAATCTTATTAGCCTCCAGTACCGGCAGATGCCGTGTCATGAGATTGCGGACACTTTCCTGTAAGTCAGCATCAATTGTGGTACGAAGTCGTTGCCCCGGGTAAGAAAGGGAAAGTTGTGCTGTTAAAACGGGGGCAAGGGCAGGAAGAGGTTGCGGTGCTGCAGGTAAAGGCTCTTCCATTGCAAGGGATAAGGTGTTTTCATGCATTAGCTTCGCAGTGTACAGATTTTGCAACAACTGATCACGTTTAGATTTTAACACGTCTCTGTTTTTTGCCGGATGGATGGCAGAGGGGGCATTGGGCAATACTGCCAGCATAGCACATTCAGCCAGAGAGAGCCTGTGAGGAGGACGGGAAAAGTAGCGC
>RZYD01000373.1 GCA_009930445.1 Bacteroidia bacterium
TTTGACCCGATTAACAAGCATTTCGGTGTGGATCTGGTAACCGGGGATAATGAACCCGTACTTGCCACACTCGACGGCACAGTAATCCTTAGCAACTGGACTACGGAAACAGGATATGTTATAGCCATTCAACATCGCCACGACCTCATTTCAGTTTATAAGCACAACGCGGTGTTACTAAAAAAACAGGGCGACTTTGTGGTGGCTGGTGAAGCCATTGCTATCGTAGGGGAATCGGGAGAAATCTCCACAGGGCCGCATTTGCATTTTGAAATATGGTACCGCGGAAATCCTATGAATCCCAATAACTTTTTAAGATTTTAACAGAATATGCAAAAAAAACATATTGCGGTACTGGGCTCCACCGGGTCTATCGGAGTTCAAACCCTCGATGTAATACGGATGAACCCCAACCTACTGACAGCGGAGGTTTTAACTGCACATAATAATGCCGCACTACTCATTGCACAGGCTATAGAATTTTTACCCAACGTTGTAGTTATCACCAACGAAGACAAATATCATCAGGTCAAAAAGGCATTGTCGGAATATCCGGTAAAAGTGTATGCTGGATACCCTGCCCTCGCACAAATTACCGATATGGAAACGGTAGATCTTGTGGTTACCGCCGTGGTAGGTTCGGTTGGACTGGAGCCTACACTGGCGGCCATTGAGGCGGGAAAACCAGTAGCAATAGCCAATAAGGAAACCCTCGTTGTAGCCGGAAAGCTAATCACAGAATCCGCGAGGCGCAAAGGAGTAAACCTCTATCCCATCGACTCGGAACACTCGGCCATTGCCCAATGCATTGCCGGAGAACATCAAAACAAAATAAAAAAAATTCTGCTGACAGCCAGCGGAGGGCCCTTTCGGGGTTTCTCGTACCAACAGTTGCAAGCGGTTACTCCAGAACAGGCGCTAAACCACCCCACGTGGAATATGGGCGCCAAAATTTCGATCGACAGTGCCAGCATGATGAACAAAGGGCTGGAGGTGATTGAAGCACACTGGCTCTTTAATGTTGCCCCGGAAAATATTCAGGTAGTCCTCCATCCGCAATCGATTATTCACAGTATGGTTGAATTTTTCGACGGAAGCGTAAAGGCACAATTGGGCGATCCGGACATGCGGGTTCCGATACAATACGCGCTTACCTACCCCGCGCGAATTGCAGCAAATTTTACAAACTTTAACATTTTCGACCACTCTCCCTTAACATTTGAAATACCGGATACCAAAAATTTTCGTAATCTTGCGCTCGCTTTTGAAGCACTGCATAAAGGAGGGAACAGTCCCTGTATCCTGAATGCGGCCAACGAAGTGGCTGTAGATGCTTTTCTGAACAGGAAAATTCCGTTTACCGGCATTCCCGAGTTGATTGAATTTTGTTTAGAAAACGTTTCATTTATTGATAACCCTTCATTCACCGCGCTGCTGGAGACAGATAAGGAAACCAGAATCGTGGCAACAAAAAAAATCAGATAATAATTTATCCTATGGAAATCTTAATAAAAATATTACAACTGCTGCTCAGCCTCTCAATATTGGTGCTGTTCCACGAATTTGGCCATTTTATTGCCGCGAAGGCTTTTAAAGTGCGGGTGGAAAAATTTTATCTCTTTTTCAATCCCTGGTTTTCACTTTTCAAAATAAAAATAAAGGAAACCGAATATGGCATCGGATGGCTTCCCCTGGGCGGGTATGTAAAAATTGCCGGGATGATCGACGAGTCGATGGACAAAGAACAAATGAAGCAACCGGCTCAACCGTGGGAGTTCAGAACAAAACCGGCATGGCAGCGGCTTATCATTATGCTTGGCGGAGTTACAGTTAATGTGCTACTGGCCATGGCCATCTATATTTCACTACTGGCCATCCATGGCGAAGAATATCTGCCAACCTCAGAAGTTAAATATGGTGTGGTGGTAGATACGCTGGGTTATGAAATGGGCCTGAGGAACGGCGATATGATTCTCTCGGTTGATCAAAAACCAGTGGAAGATTTTCACAAAATTACAGAAACCATTATTCTCGATGAAGCCCAGAGTATCCAGGTAATGCGGGAAGGGCAACACGTAGAAATCCCTATACCTGATGGCCTGACTTCACGGTTGCTAAAGCATCAAACCCCTTTCATTTCCTATCGGATTCCATTTGTAGTGGGAGGCTTTGCCGATGATTCACCGGCAAAAGAAGCGGGAATCCTGGAAAATGATATTATTATAGGTATAAATGAAATTCCTACTCCCTATTTCGATCAGTTTAAAGAAAAAATTGCAGCCTTTAAGGGAGTCAAAGCGCAAATTATGCTGGTAAGAAACGGAGATACTCTGGCCATGCCGGTTCAGATTACCGGGCAGGGAATGATTGGAGTCGCTCCGGTTACGCAACTCGACTTCTACTTTACCCTTCATCAAAGGGACTACAACTTTCTGGAAGCAATTCCAGCCGGAGTAGTAAAAACCTTTGATGGAATCGGTTCGTATCTCAAGCAGCTGAAACTTTTGGTACGTCCGGAAACAAAAGCCTACGAGTCGATTGGTAGTTTTATCACCATAGGTAGTATTTTCCCTTCAACGTGGGACTGGCATCTGTTCTGGAGGTTAACGGCCTTCCTGTCGATAATGCTGGCCATATTAAACATCCTGCCGATTCCGGCACTCGATGGAGGCCATGTATTATTTCTGCTGTTTGAACTTATCAGTGGAAGAAAACCCAGCGAACGGTTTATGGAAATCGCCCAGCTTGCGGG
>RZYD01000374.1 GCA_009930445.1 Bacteroidia bacterium
CTTTACGGGAATTTGATGTAATTGTATAATCGCTTCCTGATGAAAAAAATCCTTATTATTCAAACGGCTTCCATAGGCGATGTGATTCTTACCACCGCTATTGCAGAAAAAATTCATGCAGAGAAGCCAAAGGCAGCCATTGATTTTCTGGTAAAGAAAGGCAATGAAACACTGTTTCATCATCATCCTTACATTCAAAAAGTCTTAATCCGCGACAAAACCCTTCCGAAAAAAAAATGTTTTCTCCAGCTACTGCAACAGATTTATGCCGAAAAATATGACCTTATTGTGAATGTTCAGCGGCATAGTTTTACGGCGTTACTCACCCTTTTCGGAGGAGCAAAGGAGACCTCCGGTTTCAAAGGAAACCTGTGGTCGATATTTTACTCCCATCGGAGTGCGCATCGCATCCAACCCGCGCTGGGAATGCATGAAACGGAACGCAACCAGCAACTCATACAGCACCTCACGGGTAAAACTCCGGGACCGATTATGCTATATCCTGATAATAAAGCTTTTGCAAAGGTATCCGAATACAAAACCATACCTTATATTACCATCGCTCCTGCGTCATTATGGTTTACCAAACAATTCCCAAAAGAAAGATGGAGCGATCTGATCAGACAAATACCTGAAGCATTTACCATTTATTTGCTGGGAGGCAAGAACGACAACGCTTTATGTGAAGACATTCTCACCCGTTCAGAAAGGAAAAATTGCCTGACTCTGGCCGGAAAATTTTCGCTGCTGGAGACTGCCGCACTGATGAAACACAGCGTGATGAATTTTGTCAATGATTCGGCTCCATTACATCTTGCTTCAGCAGTTAATGCCCCGGTAACCGCCATCTTCTGCTCGACAGTACCGGAATTTGGGTTCGGCCCGTTATCTGAAAAATCCTTTGTGGTGGAGACAAAAAAATCCTTACCTTGCCGCCCCTGTGGCCTGCACGGCAAAAAAAAGTGTCCGAAAAAACACTTCGATTGTGCCATGACCATAAAAATTCAAGATTTAATAAACAAAATTGATGTATGAGCTACGAAAAGACGTTTGCTGATGATGTCAAAAAAGCAGTTGAGATACTAAAAAAAGGAGGCATTATTCTTTACCCGACTGAAACCATATGGGGAATCGGATGCGATGCCACCAATGCAAAAGCTATCCGGCGAATCTATAAACTAAAAAAACGATCCGGGTCAAAAAGCATGATTATTCTTGTGGAAGATGAACTCAGGTTAAAGCATCATGTGAAAAAAGTCCCCGAAATTGTCTCCGACCTGATACAATCTATCCGAAAACCCCTATCGGTCATCTATCCCGAAGCCAGGAACCTGGCAAATAATGCCATAGCGGAAGATGGGTCGGTCGCAATACGTATTACCAGCCATCCGTTTTGCCAGGCGCTCATCAAAAACCTTAATAAACCCATTGTCTCTACTTCTGCAAATTTCTCCGGTGAACCCGCGCCCAACACCTTCCAATCGATTGCACCGGTAATAAAGGAAAGCGTCGACCTGATCGTACCGATGCTTTACGAAACCATCAACGAAGTTAAGGCCTCAACACTAATTCAAGTAAAAAACGATGGTACCTTTATTATTTTGCGCGATTAGCCCGGCCGTTCCCTGCTGAACATTTACCCCTAAAGGTTGTTAGTTTATCCATAAATCATATACTACGGGCTATGGATTACGCGAAAAAATACAGCATCAAATCAACAGATAAAGCACTGCTAAAACGGTGGTATCTGTTAATGGTAACCGGACGAAAACTTGACGATCGTGCACCCAACTACCTTAAACAGTCACTGGGTTGGTCGTATCATGCTCCCTATGCAGGCCACGATGGAATACAACTGGCCATAGGACAGGTTTTTACACCCGCTGAGGATCATCTTTTCCCCTATTACCGCGATATGCTGACCACCCTGTCAGCAGGACTTACGCCGGAGGAAATTATCCTTAATGGGATTAGTAAAGCAACAGACCCGGCCTCCGGGGGAAGACATATGTCGAACCATTTCGCCAAACCGGAAATCAACATTCATAATGTCAGCTCCTGTACAGGAAATCATGCATCTCAGGCAGCCGGGACAGCCCGGGCAATTAAAACATATCGTGCAAAAGGCGTAGTATTCAGTTCCCAGGGCGAATCCTCGGTTTCAGAAGGATATGTTTATGAAGCCATCAACGGAGCCTCCAACGAAAAATTACCCGTTGTTTTTGTTTTCCAGGATAACGGATATGGTATTTCTGTTCCTAAAGAAGACCAGACAGCCAACCCCAAAGTGGCCGATAACTTCTCAGGATTTAAAAACCTGGAGATTATCCACTGCAACGGGAAAGATGTCTTCGACTCCATGAATGCCATGGATACTGCCAAAAAGATCGCACAAAAAGAACAAAGGCCGGTTATCGTGCATGCCAACTGTGTGCGTATCGGCAGCCACTCCAACTCCGACCGCCACGAGCTTTACCGCGACGATTACGAACGTAATTATGTAAAAGAATATGACCCGCTGGCCAAATTCAGAAGAATGTTGTTACGGTATAACCGCTTTACAGAAGAAGAGCTGGTGGCGCTGGAGGAAGAGGCAACGCAAGCAGTAAAAGCAGCACATAAGAAAGCAATGGCAGCGCCCCATCCTTCACCGGAAAGCATTTTTGATTTTATTTTGCCGGAAGCTTACCCTGCGGATAAATACCCCAATGGGACTGAAGGAAAAGGCGAGAAAAAACGCCTGATAG
>RZYD01000375.1 GCA_009930445.1 Bacteroidia bacterium
AATTAGCCACAGTTATAAAAGAGAATAATTATGAAGCCATTGCCCGGTTATATTTATGTAAATCATACTTTTATCATTCAACCGGGATAGACAGTATTTATCATAATTTAGATTTAGCCATTTACAACGCCCGACGTGCAAATAATCGATGCATTCTTGCCTATTCTAAATACCGGAAAGGAGTAATTCTTCGCGCTACAGGTTATTATTCGGCTGCCGAAAATACACTTTTATCGATTGGGGATAGTTGTAAAAACTGCCCTGACCATTGTGGAGGATTAAATCATTATAGATTAAAATATCAGATTGGATTAAACTATTTTCTGTTGGGAAAATATGGAGAATCGTTAAAATGGTTTGAGAAGACACTTAACGAAGACAGCCAAGAACTATGGATCAGCGATTTCTGGAATATTTACGAAATCATGGGAAATATTTATACGCTGATCGAAGACTATGAAAGAGCAGAGGAGTTGCATCGCAGAGTACTTTATTTAAGAAGGTTAAGAAGTAAAATTGAAAACAATGAAGTAGAACAAAAAGGAATTGCCTATAGTTACAATAATCTGGCAGAAATATATTTAAACACAAACCGCTTGGATTCCGCATTGCATTATGCATTAGAATCCTATAAAATAAAAACGAATCCAAAGGCGAGATGTTCCGATCATGACCGCTCCACTTCGACGCAGAATATTGCCGAATGTTATTTAATTATGGGCATGACCGACAGTGCCCGATACTACAATAACCTAACGCACCGATGGCTATCAAATAGCATTAATAAATTTGCGTCAAGCAGGTATTACCGGCAACTGGCGGAAATCGAACAGGCAGAAAACCGGCTACAGGAAGCATTGAATGCGTCACAGCAGGCGGTTAAAATTGCGAAAGAGAATGAAAGTGCCGATGAATTACGAAAAGCACTAAAGGTACATGCAAAGGTGCTCGAAGCAGCCGGAAAACACAAAGAAGCACTTACCAGTTATCAGGAATTTCTGACCATCCATGATTCTCTGCTGTCCACGATCAATCATTCAAAAGTAGCAGCCTTGCAAATCGCACACGACTCGGAGCGCAGTAAACAATTGATTGCCTATCAGGAAGATAAGCTGTACTTATCGAGAAAAAACAGCCAAATGATGCTGATCAGTTTCCTGGTTATTCTAACAACTGCATCCGTGGCAGCATTTAATATCTTCCGGAATAAAAAAAGAAAGTACCAGCTTCTGGAAAAAAATCACCAATTGCTCCGACAGGAAAATCAACTGATCATGATGGAAAAAACGCTCATTAAAAAAGAGTTGGAGCAAAAAAACAGCAAATTAATCTGTCATATCCGTAATATCACGGAGAAGGAAAACCTGATGCGAAAAATGACCTTAGCCCTGAAAAAAAGTGATAACGAAAAACCCCGTAACTATCCGGATCTGGTTGACGAAATTGCGCAAAGCATTAGTGGAGAAGGCTGGAAGGAATTTGAAATGCTGATGCAAAATACGCATCCGGACTTTATGACACAATTGTTTAAACATCACACAAATTTAACACCCAAAGAGTGGAAACTCTGCGCCATGCTCCAATTAAATTTAACCACAAAGCAGATTGCAGAAATCATGCATATTGCGCCGGCAAGTGTAGATGTGGCGCGAAGCCGGTTAAGAAAAAAACTAAATCTAAACCGGGATACGAATCTTACTGAATATCTTGCCACATTAGCCGTCACCTAGTGAAACCCGGGGCGAAAACTATTCTATTCCGGCAAAATATTTCATAAACTGTACGCGGGAATAAACGGCGGGGTCGTCGACTTTGCTCATACTCAGTTTCCCGACAAAATCGGAAAGTTTTTGGAATCCGTATTTTTCCATCCATGCAGTAAGAAAAGCATTCGCCTTTTCAATTTCACCCAACCCGTTTTGATACAAGGCTGAAGTCATTTGTACTGCTTTTGCACCCGAGAGCAATTGTTTAACCGCTGCCTCTCCATGATGAATTCCGGTGCTGGCACACAGATCACACTGAACTGACCCGGATAATATGCCAATCCAGCGCATGGAATTATGAAATTCCTCACTATGGCTAAAACGACCTCCACCGGTAAGTTTCATTTTCTGGATATCGATATCGGGCATAAAAAAACGGTTAAACAGCACAACGCCCTGGATTCCGCTCCAGGAAAGGGCAGTTACCCAATGCGCCATATCCGTAAAATAACTTCCAATTTTCAAAGCAATAGGTAAACGGGTAGTTGCTTTGACTTTTTTTATAATATTCAGATAAATCGCCTTGTATTCATCGCCAGACATGTTGGCATCAACCGGAAGAACAAAAACATTCAGCTCCAGCGCGTCGGCTCCTGCTTCTTCAATTCGGCGGGCAAAGCTCGTCCATTCGGATGCGCTATAGCAATTAATGCTGGCAATCACCGGAATGGAAAGTTTTTGTTTTGCTTCCCGGATCAGGTCGAGGTATTCCGACAGATGATGTTCACGGGCATAGTTACTGATAAGGTCGTAAGCCTCAGCAGAACCATACCCAGTATAGGAATCAGACTCACGGATTTGCTTTTGGGATTCGAAATGGATCTGTTCTTCAAAAAGGGATTTTAACACAATGGCGCCCGCCCCATGCTGTTCCAGTTTCTGAAGGTTATCGATAGATTTGGTTAATCCACTGCTTCCTGCAATGATCGGACTTTTTAAAGTAAGTCCCAAATAACGGGTAGTTAAATCGGTC
>RZYD01000376.1 GCA_009930445.1 Bacteroidia bacterium
GGATATTGCTATCAGGGCCAGGCTGAGCGAAAACCGGTCAGCAATGAAGCCTGTAATAAAAATCAATACGGCCGACCAGATCGTTTTGAGCTGCGACTCCGCGGATAGTGCTGTAGCCAGTACTTCCTGTTTAATGTAGTCGGTTGCGTATCCCATCCCAATGGGTTTTCGCCCATTTTCAATCATATATAGCAGCACATAAAAAAGTACGGCAACCACCGGATAGCCAAAATATAGGAGTATCCCGGCGCCAAATCCGGCCATAAGTCCTGACAGCAGCGTGAAATTCAGGGCTCCTGCTGTGGAGGAGAACCTTCGGGCAAGTGATGAAGCATTGCGCGACGACCAGCTGGTAAGCAGGTAAAGAATGAAATAGACTATTCCTACGATGACCGCTGTGCGCTTTTCTTCCGGCTCTGTTGTGAAAAAGGGTAGCGATAACGCCATGGCCTGTATCACAGGCTGTAAAAAGTCTTTCAGCGCTTTATAGTACCCACTGTAAACGGAGGTATTAACGATTGCGCGTAAAACTTTCGGCCGGCGAAACGATTCAGCGAAATCTTTCCACGTAGTTCTGAACGTTTCACCAAGGGCTTCTTTGTTCAAAACCACCGCTTTCCCATCTAGCGCTTTCGGATAGGAAGCCAGTAGGAGCAAATCGAGAAAAGCCGGAAGAATAGAAAGAATAAATACCCACCGATACGCTCCGCTGAGGAAAATGATCCCTCCGGCAATCAGCGACGAAAGCGCAGATCCCCGTTGTGACCAACTTCGCGTTTGACCGTAATAATCCACTTTATAAGCCTCCCATCCTTTCGTTTTCAGGTAATCATAAATCATTGCCTTGTGTGTTCCCGTTCGAAAGGCATCACCCAGCGCATAGAAAATAAAGGCCAGAATAAAAATTCCGAAACTTTCGCCAACCGAAAAGAGGATAAAACAGAAAATATACAGGATAAAGGATGTGATCATCGTTTTTTTTCTCCCTAGCGTATCGGAGAGAAAGCCTGCCGGTATTTCAAACAAGTTTAACAGAATTTCACGGATACTGTATAATATCCCGATTTGAAGATAACTTATGCCCAGGTGTAGAAAATAAAGCAGCATAAACGATTCATAGAATCGTTGGTTCTTGAGAAATCCGTAGGCGCAGAATTTTTTATACTGCCAGTCTTTTTCGTAGCCTTCCATGGCTCTTTTTTGCAAAAATAGGATTTCCTGGTGCTATTTTATTAATTTTACGTAAAGTATACTATTTAACATGCCAGCGATGCGATTTTACATGATTCTACTGTTTATGACAAGCCTTACTTTCTTTTCCTGCCCGCGCCTGCTGCAGGATCGCCCGTTTGATGAATATCCGGTGTATTCAGGGTCGGATCTGGGTGTTTACTGGCACCCTGAATATACTACTTTCAGGGTTTATGCCCCTTACGCTTCTGCGGTGGTTGTGAATTTTTATGACTCCGGAAACGGAGGTACAGTTAAGGAAAAAAGAAAGTTAAAAAAAGGGGAAGATGGTACCTGGGTTACCACACTTCATGGCGATCATCATGGTGTATATTATACTTTTCAGACGAAATACCATGGTAAATGGCTTGCTGAAACTCCGGGCATTTATGCCAAAGCAGTGGGTGTTAACGGAAATCGTGCCATGATTACAGATTTTTCGCGCACAAACCCTCCAAATTGGCATAAGGATAAAAGTCCCCGGATGCTTTCGAAAAATGATGTTATTCTTTATGAAGTGCAGATTCGTGATTTTTCAATCGCCGATAATTCCGGAATGAAAAATAAGGGGCTTTATCTGGCTTTTACCGAAGAAAATACGGTAAACACTTATGGCCTTTCCACCGGGATTTCCCACTTGAAAGGGCTGGGTATTACGCACCTCCATTTATTACCGGCATTTGATTTTCGCTCCATCGATGAATCAACAGGCCCGCCAATGCCCTATAACTGGGGCTACGATCCGCTCAACTACAATGTCCCCGAAGGCTCTTTTGCCTCCGATCCCTTTTGTGCCGAAACCCGTATCCGGGAGTTCAAACAAATGGTTCAGGCCTTGCATAACCAGGGCATACGCGTAATTCTCGATGTCGTATATAATCATACCGGCTATACAGAAAATTCCGCTTTCAATCTTTTGGCTCCTGGCTACTATTATCGGCATACCCCCGGTGGGGAATGGTCAAACGCTTCTGCCTGCGGAAATGAAACAGCCAGCGAACGACCTATGATGCAGAAATTTATGATTGAATCGTTGTTGTGGTGGATGCAGGAATACCATATCGATGGTTTTCGGTTCGATCTTATGGGCATTCATACCCTTGAAACAATGAACACGATTTCCCGGGTTCTGCATCAGCATAATCCTTCTGTTTTTTTGTATGGCGAAGGGTGGACTGCTGGCTCTTCACCCTTACCCGACAGTTTGTTGGCCTTAAAGGTGAATACCCCGAAACTCGATCGCATTGCGGTGTTTAGTGATGACCTTCGCGATGGGATAAAGGGACACTGGAATTCGGAAACCGACCGTGGCTTTATTTCCGGAGCTTCCGGAAGGGAAGAATCAATAAAATTTGGTGTCGTTGCTTCTTGTTTACATCCACAGGTAAATTACAGTAAGGTTTTGTATACGGATGGCCCCTGGTCCGACGATCCTGCAAAAACAATTAATTATGTCACATGTCACGATAACCATACACTGGCCGATAAACTTTTGCT
>RZYD01000042.1 GCA_009930445.1 Bacteroidia bacterium
TTACAGGATTTAAGAAAATATTGGTATGGTCAGTGAAATGTGCTTCAGCTCGGGCGTAGCTGTCGCCGGGTTTCATTACATAGGTCAGGGTCTCAGCCTTTTCCTCCTTAGCCAGTATCTTCCCGTCTTGTCCGATAAAGGACAGAAAAAAAGTCGGATGGGTGACAGAAAAGTTCAGGGTATCGCCCCGAACTGTGAAGCTATGGATTCTTTCTTCAACCCCGTCGAGTTTTTGCTTTTTCCGTTCCCGGTTGTCTTTCGCTTCACGATGTATTCCCGTTACAATATAATTTCCCTTTTTTAGCGTGCTCAGCAGGCTTTCTGAGTCGGTTGTGCAGGTAGCCAGGCTATTAAACCGGTATCCAAACTCACGCTCTTTTCCCAAATTATGCAGGTCGTCGTTACCTGCGGCCAGCACGTAGTGGCCGGCACTTAGTGCTGCGTCCCATTCTTCCCGTGCAGGCAACCAATAGGCAAAGGTATTCAGTATTTCTATCGCCTGGTAATTCCCCAGTTTCCTGAAGTCATGTTTTGAATATCCATTGTCGAGCTTCGGATGCGCCAGAATGATAAAATCACTTTGCCTGCTCAGGGCTTTTACGATATGTTGTTTATGGTTTAATCCCTGCCATAGAATATAGTCGAGCCAGGTTACCCGTTTGGCATTCACGGGTAGTTGATGAACCCGTTGAATGTTTATGCCATGTTCATAAACCGGAATAAAGGCACCTGAAGTGTCCAGCGACCTGTTAATATGTTGGTAATCAGATATCCCGGCAAGTGTGTAGCCCAGGCTCTCCCTATACGTGCGGGATATGTTTTCCGGCGTGGAATGCAAAGCATTGGTAATACCAATGCTCCCCCAATAATCGGAATGGGCATGAAAATTTATCCGCTGCCAGCAGGAAAAATCTGTCTCGGAATACGGATTATATAATTGTGAACCCGAAAAGGGTGCCTCTTTGGCGAATCGATAAACAGGGGTCAGCGTATAAGGAAAAAGCGCAATGACCCCGATAAGGAATATCCCTGCTATGGTTTTTACAAAAATGCGAACTATTGTTTTCACTATCATATTCTTGTATTGTTTTGTACTGCAAAGGTATAATTAACAACCCTGTTTTTTGAGAAAAATTTTTATCTTTAGCTCCGATTAAACAATTGCAATTATAGCCATTTAAACTATGAAACAGCCATTTTTATTATTGCTTGTAATCGCTTTTTTTATGCAGGGTAATGCTTATGCCGGTAAAAAAAAGGATCATGACGAAAAGAAGGAGGACAAACTTTCGCTTTCATTTTTAAAATTCAGAAACATAGGCCCAGCTTACTGTAGTGGGAGAATTGGCGATTTCGCCGTAAATCCCGACAATCCTTCGGAGTACTACGTAGCCGTATCCAGCGGGAATGTATGGAAGACAATTAATAACGGCACTACCTGGAATCCGGTATTCGATGATCAGGGCTCTTATTCAATAGGATGTGTAACCATGAGCCCACAAAATCACAATGTAGTATGGGTTGGTACCGGCGAAAATAATCATCAACGTGCGCTGGGTTACGGCGATGGAGTATATAAAAGTTTAGATGGAGGCCAGTCGTGGAAGAATATGGGGCTCAGAGAGTCGCGCCAAATTGGTGATATCATAATCGATCCACGCAACCAGGATGTGGTGTATGTTGCCGCTGAAGGTTCTGCCTGGGGCCCGGGTGGCGAACGTGGTTTATACAAAACTACCGACGGTGGAAAAACATGGACACTTTCGCTCGAAATTAGCGAGAATACAGGCGTTAACAATGTGGCCTTCGATCCATCCAATCCCAATGTGCTTTATGCTACTTCCGAACAACGTCGCCGTCACGTAAATACCAAAATTGGCGGAGGACCCGAATCGGCATTCTATAAATCAACCAATGCGGGGGCAACATGGCGTAAAATAACAAAAGGACTTCCTTCCGTTGATATCGGTGGAATGGGCCTGGCTGTATCTCCTGTAAACACCGATATCCTTTATATTATCGCAGAAGCACAAGGTGAATCAGGTGGTTTCTTCCGCTCAACCGATAGAGGTGAGTCGTGGGAAAAAATGAGCGACCACCATAGCTCAGGTCAGTATTACAACGAAATTTACTGCGACCCTGTCGATGAAAATAAGGTTTTTAGCGTTGAAACGTATACGCATTATACCGAAGATGGTGGAAAAACCTGGAAACGCCTCGGCCTGAATAACCGTCATGTGGATGATCATGCTTTGTGGATCGATCCTGAAAATACCATCCATTTACTGATAGGTGGCGATGGGGGAATCTATGAAACCTGGGACATGGGCGCAACCTGGGCTTTTAAAGAAAACCTTCCTGTTACACAGTTTTATCGCGTAAATGTGGATGATGCGTATCCATTCTATAATGTATACGGTGGAACCCAGGATAACAACAGCCTTTTTGGCCCGTCGGCAACTACCAGCTACGCCGGTATTACAAACGACGATTATACGGTGATGCTGGGCGGCGACGGATTCTGGACCGCTGTAGATCCTTCCGAACCGAATATTGTCTATTGTGAGTCGCAATATGGAAATATCTGCCGTTACGATCGTAAAAATGGGGCAAAACAATATATCCGACCTGTTCCGGTAAAAGGCGGAATGAGCTATAAGTGGAACTGGAATACGCCGGTTATTATTAGCCCGCATTCCGCTACACGTCTCTATATGGCCGCAAATAAAGTTTTTCGTACCAACGATCGCGGCGATTCATGGGAGGTGATTAGTGACGATTTAACCGCTCAGGTCGATCGTAATACCTGGCCTGCAATGGGAAAATTTTGGCCATCCAATGCCGTAGCGAAAGATGTCTCTACCTCACTTTTTGGTACTATCGTCTCGCTGGCTGAATCTCCCGTTACAGAAGGACTGCTGTTTGCCGGTTCCGATGATGGTGTTCTTTCTATTCAGGAAAATAACCAGTGGAAGAAGTATGCTGAATTTCCCGGGGTTCCGGATTATTCCTATATAAGTGATATTTGTCCCGATAATTTCGACGATAATACCCTTTATATCGCTTTTGATAATCTTAAAAGAGATGATTTTAAACCTTACATTCTCAAAAGCACCGACAAGGGAGCCAGTTGGGTCTCCATTTCTGCCAATCTACCCGAAAATGGTACGGTACACACTATCGTTCAGGATTATATGAATGCTGAAATTTTATTCGTGGGTACAGAATTTGGCGCATTTGTAACCCTCGACGGAGGCGCTTCCTGGAATCAATTGAAGTCGGGAATTCCTACCATTGCTGTTCGCGATCTGGTAATACAAAAATCACATAACGACCTCGTGGCTGCTACCTTTGGCCGTGGGTTTTATATCCTCGATGATTATTCTCCTTTACGGGAATATAAAACTATCGTAGAAAAGGAGAGTCCTGCATTTTTTCAGGTCCCGGAAGCGCTTATGTTTAACAGAAAATCGGGCAAAGGAAGTTTAGGTGAAACCTATTTCCGGGCTAAAAACCCTGATTTTGGTGCAATATTTACCTATTATCTTAAGGATGTTCCTGCAACAAAAAAATCAACCCGCATGGAAGAGGAGAAAAAGCTGTTTAAAGATAGTAAACCCATTCCTCAACCTACCAATGAGCAACTTCGTGAAGAGGAAAAACAGATTCAACCCCATCTGATTTTTACCATTCGCGATAAGGACGGACAGGTAGTGCGGATACTGAAAGAGAAACCATCCAAAGGCGTAAGCCGCATTTCATGGGATATGGAATACCAAAACCCTGGTTATCCCGTAAGGTTAGCAAAAAATGCGTATAGCCCAACCAATAATGGCCGCGGTGGCGTTAATGTTTTACCCGGGGAATATACCGTGGATATGGCGATGTATGAAGATGGTAAAATTGAAGTGCTTGCAGGTCCAGTGGCCTTTAAAACCAATAAGTGGTATAACGGTACATTGCATGATGAAAATGAAGAGGCTACGATCGCCTTTATCCGTGAGTATTCTGATCTTACACGGATTATTCGGGGCACTTACTCTTTTGGCGATGATTTAGCTTCACGAGTAGAGCATATTCGTCAGGCGCTGAATAATACGCCTGGTGCTGACCCGGCGATGCTGCTGAGGGCACATAATTTGGCTTTTGCTATCGACGATGTGCTATTTGCTTTCCATGGAGAATCTGCCAAAGCCTCACACGAAGAAATTCCTCCACATCCTTTATGCATTGATGAAAGAATGGATGCGGTTTCATCGGCAATCTGGGGCGCCACTACGGGTGTGAATAAAGTAATGACCGATAACTATGCGATTTTGGTGGAAGAGTTTCCTCCCTTATTGAATAAGCTAGAGAAAATATATGAAAAGGAAATCCCTGAATTAGAGAATTACCTGGAGTCGATAAACGCTCCTTATACACCCGGAAGAGTTCCTGTATGGACAAAGTAGTTGCCTCGTAAAGAGCCAATTGGAAGAGCTGACAGGTATTTCTCCTGTCAGCTCTCGCAATACAGCATATCCAACAAAGTCGCGTAAGTATAGGAGTTGGTTTAATATTAAGGAACTAGCATTCCGAATGGAGTGAGAAATTTCAAATCGTGTGGATATTGTTTATTGAATATTGGATATTCGTAGTAGCGCAAACCTGACAAGACGGGCGGAACTTGAATATATAACATAACAGTGCTGAAGCCGGTCAGGGAGTAAAATGCCTTCCCGGCATAATTTTCTGCCGCAGGTTAACGATAAAAGTCTTTTACCGCGTTGATTACCGCGTTGATTTCTTTCTCTCTCAGTGCATAAAAGAGGGGCAAACGGATGAGTGTTTCCGAAAACCGTTCCGCATTGGGTAGGGGTCGGTTACCCTGTTGATGACTGTAGAACGGACTGTTATGGAGCGACTGATAATGAAATACGGCATGAATATTCCGTTTTCGTAAGTGTGTGAGCAAGCGGTCCCGTTCCTGAAGGCTTTGGGTGATGAGGTAAAACAGGTGCCCGTTTATGCTTGCATATTCCGGTATTATGGGAAGTTGAACGTTGCCTTGTTCCCATAAGGTTTTCAATCCTTCATAATAATAATTCCAATGCCTTACCCGTCTGGCCTGAATTTTTTTTATCTGTTCCATCTGTGCGGTCAGGCAGGCGCCTACAATGTCGGAAGGAAGAAACGAGGAGCCTACATCAACCCATTCGTACTTTTGTACCTCTCCACGGCGAAATGCGGCCCGGTTTGTTCCTTTCTCCCAGATAATCTCCGAGCGCGTGCAAAAGCGGGCATCGTTGACCAGTAACATTCCACCTTCGCCGGTGATAATATTCTTTGTTTCATGAAATGAAAAAGCCCCCAAATGCCCGATACTGCCCAACGGCCTGCTTTTATAAGTTGCTTCAATGCTGTGGGCGGCATCTTCCGCAACGAAAAGGTTATAGCGTTGCGCCAGCGCCATGATCCGGTCCATATCGTTGGCAATACCCCCATAATGCATCACTACGATCGCTTTTGTTTTCGGGGTAATCAACTCCTCCAAACGGTCAGGGTCCATGTTGGGATGGTCATCCATACTGTCACAAAATACCAGATTGGCACCCCGGAGAATAAACGGATTGGCTGAACTGACAAAGGTATACGAGGGCATAATAACTTCGTCGCCGGGTGCGATTCGAAACAACAGGGCAATCATTTCCAGCGCATCGGTACAGCTCGAAGTGAGCAGTGCTTTTCGTATACCATACCGCGCCTGAAATAGCTCCTGTACTTTTTTTGTATAGCTCCCGTTGCCGCTAAAATTCCCGTTTCTGGCTGCTTTAATGATATATTTTTTTTCTCTGCCTGTAAAATGTGGTTTGTTGAATGGTATGTTCATCGGCCTTCTGCTTTCTTGCAAAGTTAAACCATTTTATTCGATAGTAATGGGGTTGGCTGTTCGTTAATCGCTGTTATTTTTGTTTCTTTGTAAAAAAGAATTCCATTGGCAAAGCGTAGTTACCTCAGAGATATCAGTGGCGTATTCGGTTCCTATGTCATCTCCCTGGTGGCCTCCTTTTCTGTATATATTATCCTTACCCGCCTGTTAGGCCCTGAAAAATTTGGTGTTTACAGTACGTTGTTGGTGATTCCCCTCATTACGGTGGGTTTTGTGCAAATGGGTATCCGTCGCGCTGCACTTTTTCATCTTGGGAAAAAGCATTTCCCGGAGCAGCGTATTGTCTCTGCTGTGTTTACCTTGCTGCTGATTGCTTCTTTTTTGGGAATCCTTGTCTCCGGGGCTGGTTTTCTTGTGTATAACCACCCCGCCTACAAAACTTCCTATATGGTGATGGTATTGCTGGCGATTCCGTTTAAACTGGCCGTTTTGTATACGGGAGGGATCTTTTTGGGAAAGGATGAAATCCGGAGTGTGAATCTGCAAAACTGGACTCCGCTGGTTTTGAATTTATTATTTGTGGCGCTTTTTGTCTGGATATTTCCCATGGATATTCTGGGCGCCACCATCGCTTATATGCTGTCGAATGGCCTTGTGGCCGTATATTATCTCGTTACTTTGTACCGGAAATACCACGTCACCCTTGGTGTTGACCATGATGTGATCCGTGCGTTGGTTGCTAAAGGCGTTCTGTTTGCCGTAAGTTTTGTGGTAATGCAACTCAATTTACGGGTCGATTTGCTGATTCTCGGGCGGATAGGTGTTGCGGCTGAAACAGGATATTACAGCCTGGCCGTGCAGATTGCAGAACAACTCTGGTTGCTGCCGGCAGCGGTGGGTGTTGTTGTTATGAGCCGAACGGCCAATTCAACCTCCCAAACGAAAATGACGGAAGAAACGTCACGCCTGATGCGGCTGACCTTGCTGGCCGGGGCCCTGATTTCACTTGCGCTGGTTTTGGTGGTTCCCTGGCTGGTCCCCTTGCTGTTCGGCCCGGCATTCAGCGAAAGCAGCCAGCTGATTTTATGGCTTCTGCCCGGTATTGTGGCTTTTATGGTTTTCAGGGTGCTGAATGGACAACTCTCCGGGATGGGACGACCCGGGTATTCGGCCGTAATTTTTTCCTTTGCCTTACTGATTAATGTGCTGCTGAATTTTTTGTGGATTCCCCGGTATGGCGCCAGGGGCGCAGCATGGGCTACCGATATTAGTTACTTCGCTGGCTCACTGGCCTTGGCAGTGGCCTATTGCTACGTGAATCATACCTCTTTTTTCCGGCTTTTTTGCCCGCATAAATCTGATCTTTCCGGGCTTGGCAGCCGTTTTAATGCATATTTCACGAATAAATCAAAATGAAAAATTCTGCTTCTACTCCGTTTTTCTTCATTATCGGACACCCCCGATCGGGAACCACCCTTATCCGGATGCTCTTTGATGCCCATCCCCATGTGAATATCCCGATCGAAAGCCCCTTTATTGTGAGTATGTACGGTCGGTATGGTAAAATATCTTCGTGGAATATGCAGCGTTTACTCCGTTTCTATCATGACCTTTTTACCTTTCAGCATTTTGATGAATGGACAATTGATCGTGAAGAATTGAAGCGCGATATTCTCGCCATGGAGGGAAATCATACCTTTCAGGAATTGGTTAAGGTTGTTTATTCCCATTATATTTCCGTGTATCCCAAACAGGAAATTTTGCTTCAGGGCGATAAAAACCCATATTTTACCCTTTATATGCGCCGTTTGGCAAAAATTTTCCCGGAAGCCCGTTTTTTGTTTATTTATCGCGATTATCGCGACCATTTCTATTCCATGAGCCGGGTTAACTTTGAAGCAGACATCCCTGCATTAATCGGCTGGCGGTGGAAATATTTCGTCAGGGATACGGAACGGTTTGTGAAGGCCTTTCCCGAAAAATGTCTCGTGTTTCGTTATGAAGATTTTGTTGAAAATCCGGCAAAATATAACACGATGTTTTCTGATTTCCTCCGCATCCCCTGTGTGGAGCAGGTGCTTAATTTTCATGAAGGAATTGAAACAGCAAAACAATTTCACCAGTCAGAAATGGATAAGTACCATACCAGCCTGATGAAACCGGTGAATATGGGCCGTATCGGTTTATGGCGGGAAAACCTAACGATTAAGCAGGTACAGCACCTCGATGCGGTTGTGGGGAAATGGGCGCGTGTGGCAGGATATGAAAAACAATTTCCGCATACCTCCCCATTCGTTTGGCTGCGTACCCGCCCTATGGTACTTTATGGGATGTTGATGTATTTTGCAATTAAAACCGGGGATATCCTCCCTTTTGCCCTGAAAAATTGGCTTCTTGCCCGTCTGGGTTTTTTCCTTCGGGTGTATCAGCAACGAAAAAATAGTAAGCGGGCCTGATTCTGAACCTATTTTTCTTTTACCGGATAGAAGCGATAAATTGTCGCATCCTCATGCGTGATGCTTTCAATAACTCTTGCCTTGTCTATTAGCGGAAAAATATGCTCAGTAAGCCCGGAGGCAACATCTTCCGGGTAAAAGGTAACCGTCAGAATGCTTTTATCCGGCGTGGTAATGGTTTCTGCCGCCCGGATGATTTTTATCGTCTTCCGGAAAAAGTACTCCCGGGTTAGTTCGTATTGTTGGTTGTAGACTTCGCGCTGACCGGACATCAGCGTATATCCCAGCTGTTGATTGAAATTTTGGGCTCGCGGATTGTCACGCAAAACAAGACAACGCGATTTTTCTGCAGGAAGGGATAGAAAAGATATTTCCAGTAAGATTAACGTACTGAAAGCCGGTATCTGTGTGTTCCAAAGTTGCTCTTCCCAGATAAATAAGCCGGCGTCTGATTCTAACGGTTCCCACTGAATGTTTTTGCTGTTGATTAGCCCGATGGATCGCCCTTCGTACCAAAGGGTAAAATATAGGTTTTGGTTATTATTTATGGAGCGAAACCAGGCCCGTTGCTGTTCCGGAGTGATGTGCTCGCGAAATTCCATGTAGCGCTGAATATGCGCCGCATTCCGCTGCCTGCGCAAGTGCTCCAGATCATTTTCTTCAAGCCTCTGGAGTACAATGCCGTATTTCTCAATTCGCATCGACAGTGGATTTTGTATTGCGGGGGGCCTTCCTGTCGATGGAATAGGCCGGGTTACCGGACTGATTCAGATACAAACGCCTTAAATATTCCCCGATAATCCCTAACCCAAAGGTTATGAGTGCAGTGGAAAACAAAATGGCCACGATGAGTGAAGTGAATCCCATGGGTACATCGTATAAGAGCTTCCGGACAATGAACCAAATGCCTCCTGCAGCAGCAAGAATAGAAATAATCAACCCGCTGAAGGTCATTAGCTTCAGCGGAAGCGTAGTGTTAAACACAAAAAGATTGTATAGTATTTTGGCCAAATTCCGGTGACTGTATCCTGATTTCCGGTACGCGGAGGCATGATGTGTGACTTCGGCAAAGCCAATAGCCTGTGTATGCCAGTAGAGCATGTCGTCGAGATATACAAATTGCCATTGGAAACGGGTTATTTTTTTTGCTACACGTTGGGAGATAAGCCTGAATGAACTTCCGTTTCCCGGGCCATCGTTCATCCGTTGTCCTGAGATTTGAAGAAGTGTACTCAGTGTGCGCCGGAAGAATCGCTGTTTTCGTTGGGGGAAAACCCCATAAACAAGTTCGGCATTTTCACGGTGTTTAGTGGCAATTAGCGTGGGTATATCGGAAGGGGAGTGCTGTAGGTCGTCGTCCATCGTGATGATTTCATGGCCGCTTGCCTGTTTCAGTCCGCAGAGCGTGGCATTATGCTGTCCGAAATTTCGGGCCAGATGATAACCTGAGATATGCTGTGGATGCGCTTTTTGAAGAGATTTGATTACCTCCCAGCTCGAATCATGCG
The DNA here is from genome assembly GCA_009930445.1 of Bacteroidia bacterium. GTDB lineage: Bacteria > Bacteroidota > Bacteroidia > Bacteroidales > BM520 > BM520. Next base: position 9,834 of record RZYD01000042.1, read on the forward strand.
AACAATCATCCACAAAAATTAATTCCCAACTATGCCCCAAGGGTGTAAAAACAGCAAAAAGTTGTGCTGTGAGCTCCTGTAGTGCTTTTTCACTGTTGAAAACAGGGATTACAACCGAAAAATCAGGTTTTTTCATATCCAAATTCAATTAACCACCCCCCAGAATTAAGTTGGTTGCTGTAACCCATTTGGAGGCATCCGAAAGGAAAAATACTACGGGATTGGCAACGTCGTCTGGCTCGCCAAGCCCCAAAAGTTGTTTCTCTTCGATTTTTTTTACCACCTCCCCCGAAAAATCATTCGCAGTTTGATTCAGCATTTGGGTTTTAACAAATGCCGGGCTGACACAGTTTACCCGTATTCCCTTGTGTGCAAGTTCTATCGCGAGTACCCGGGCATACCCCTCCATTGCCGCTTTTGCACTTACGTATAATGCGCCTCCCACGAACGGATACCGCGTACTTATGCTGCTGATAAAAACCAGCGAGCAGGCATCCCTGATTAATTTTTTCTTTCGTATCAATTGGTTGGACAGCATCAGTGATGCTTCAAAATTTGTCTGAAAGGTTTGATTATAATCATGTTGTGTAATAAAACCTGTAGGTGCGATAATGCTTATCCCTGTACTGAAGGCTGCTCCGTTAAGCTTTGGCAACTTTTGAACGAGGTTTTCCGTTTCTTCGGCGGAAGTAAGGTCGGCAGGGATCAGGCTATGGTCGCCGGGTTGCATCGCCTGGCGTGTCTCCTCCAGCCGTTTAAGGTTCCGCGCCGTGAGGATTACCGTTCCGTTCATTTCGCTGATACGGACACAGATTTGCCGACCCAGCCCTGAAGAAGCACCGGTTACTAAAAAGGTTTTACCTTGTAAATTAAAAGGATTGGCTTGCATACTTATATTTCTATTAATTCGGGAATCACCAGATTTTCGGTGGTAATAAAAACCGTGCCCCACGACAGCCCTACCCCAAATGCACTGAGTATGAGTTTGCATTTCCCCTTCCTGAGGGGTTCGGAAATTTCCGAAACCATTGTCAACGGAATCGATGCACTGCTGGTGTTTCCGAATTTTGCTAAAGAGGTGGGTGTTTTATCCGGTGATATTTTTAATATTTTCCGTATGGTGTTGTTAATCAGTTTGTTGGCTTGATGAAAAATCACGAAATTAGCATCTTCGATCGAAAGTGTATACTTTTCAGCAAGGGCTTTTATATTCGGGGCCACTTCGCGAAGCGCAAAATTGAAGACATCGATGCCGTTCATAGCCACGTGAAGGTCGCTGCGTTCAATGCCTTCGCTATAGGAGCGAAGTTCAAAGGATTTTTCGCTGACGGGATTTCGCATGCCTCCCGAGGGGATGATAATTGCATCGTATCCGGCACCATCGCTTTGCATATTGAAACGGATTTCTTCTGCTCCCGGCTGATATTCCAGCGCAGTGGCTGTACCTGCATCGCCGAAAAGCGGATAGGCACTTTTATCACGGTACGATACATTGCTGGTAGAAATATCACCCACAAGCAACAGGGCTTTCCCAATCATCCCCGAATTGATCAATCCCGCTGCCGTAGCTAATCCATATACATAGCCTGAGCATCCCATCCCTACATCCATGGCCATACAGGTTTTTGGCAGCCCCAGCCGGTGCTGCAATATCCCGGACGTGTTTGGGATAATATAATCGTTTGATTGAGAAACGAAAATCAGGAGCCCGATGTCCTGTTTATCCCATTTCAGTGTCTCCATCAGTTTTTTTGCCGATGCGAAACACATATCAGAGGTGGTTAGTGTAGCATCCTTTCTGACCCTGCGTTTTTCAACGCCTATGTTTTTTACCAACGACTCCCGCTCCTTATCGCTGATAAATTCGTAATCGTGGTTTGATACCTCATTGGAGGGAACGCAGGCGGATATTCCGCATAATTTAACATTAGGAATGGAAAAAATGGCCATTATTATCTGGTTTTTATTCGAAAACTACACAAAGATAGGGTTTTGCCTGAAAAGTAGGACAGCTTCAGGGAAAAGATTTTCTGATTACCTGCCGGAGGTAGGTTTACATATTTATTTTTTATATCAGGGAGATTATAGAGTTTTAATGCTTTTTTTCTACCTTTGGCCTGCTTATCGGATTTTATTTATGGGTGATAAAAAGAAATTGGTGCTTGTGCTCCCAATCAGTATGTGGATTCAATTTGTATTGGGGAAGCCGAAACCATCTGGCCATAAATTATTACTGATTTCGAATCGGGTACTTTGAAAAAAAGTATATCGGGCAGTATCCTGATCTGAAGAATTGCCCCAAACCCAGAATCGATTTGTTTCATCCTGGATACCAATTTGCTTCCGTTCAAACGTCCCGAGGATGTCCAATGGATTGTTCATTTTGTTCTGTAACCGCCTTCAATGGCCATAAATATCGTGAACGACCGGTGAATGAAGTACTTGAAGAAGTGGCGCTTACAATGGATAAACCGTTTCTTTTTTTGTGGATGATCATCTTGTCAATAACTCAAAAAAATCGCAACAGCGGGCTATTACTATCTTTAAGGGAATGGTAGAGAAAGGGTTACAACGTCCTTGGTTTACCCAGGCTTCCATGAATGTTGTTGATAATGAAGAGGTGTTAAAATGGGCTCATAAAAGTGGGTGCTACCTTAGATTGAATGCAAACATGGAATGGAAAAATATGCCTTACAGTAAGTATTTGCGTCGCACCGACTGGATTATAAAACTGTTTTATTTCACCGTATGGAGAAAATTCCGGGTCTCCTGAATGTGATCAATTTTCTGCACCACCCTCAAAAGTGTTTGGGTAATTGCATCAAAAACAACACATTATTTATTTATCTCAGGGTAGAGCAAATCTATTTCATGAAGGATGTAACTTAAATACGGTTATTTCTGAAATGGGTTTCCCGTTACCCCATGCGTTGTTGAATAATCTGGTACAGATCATTTACTGTTTCCGACTGCTGGATATCTTCTGCATTGAT
>RZYD01000377.1 GCA_009930445.1 Bacteroidia bacterium
AATCGGAAGATATCCGGCCAGAGCATGTTGCCGAGGCCATACAATTTCGCAGCCTCGACAGGGAAACCTGGGGAACCTGATTATTCCACTGAATTTTTTCGGGTTAATATTCTACCCACGATGTAACAGGTGATTTTTCATTGCGTCATAAAAGACGTAATTATCGGTAACCAAAAGGTAAAAGCCCCGTTATTACTGAAAACGCTTATTTTTAAATCCATGAAATCACAACGAGGAATCCGAAGTATATACTTTTCCTTACGGGAATACGTTGCAAAAAGAAGGGTTTCTCATTATTTCGGCAAAAGCGGGCTACGTCCTTGCGCCGGGGCAACATTACCCGATAGTCAGGGGTGCTGATTGTGCAACAGACCCATGGTTTATCAAATTATTTGTATCAAAATATAACTCTACGATAAAAAACAATATATTTGAATAACACAGAAACCGGGAATCATGTCAGAAAAAATAATCATTGAACTGGAAAAGATCACACGCTATTTCCAGGTAGGAACAATCACCGTAAAGGCACTTAACGGAATAACTACAAGCATTCATAAAAATGAATTAGTAGCCTTAATGGGGCCATCCGGTTCGGGGAAGAGTACATTGATGAACCTTTTAGGTTGTCTTGATACGCCTACCGGGGGGAAATACCGGATGAACGGCACGGATGTCAGTACAATGAACGACAACCAGCTTGCGGAAATCAGAAACAAAGAGATAGGATTTATTTTTCAAACCTTCAATTTATTACCCCGATCCACTGCATTGGAAAACGTAATGCTTCCGCAAATTTATGCCGGATTCAACAAGCAGGAAAGGATGGAAAAAGCTAAACAGGCATTGGAAAAGGTAAAACTGGCCGACCGGATGGATCACCGTCCGAATGAACTATCGGGAGGGCAGCGCCAACGCGTAGCCATTGCCCGCGCTCTGGTGAACAATCCTTCCCTGATACTGGCGGATGAGCCCACAGGAAATCTCGATACCAAAACATCGTACGAAATTATGGGTTTATTGGAAGAAATTCATAAAGCAGGAAATACGATAGTCATTGTGACCCATGAAGAAGATATTGCTCTTCATGCGCATCGCATCATTCGTTTACGGGATGGAATAGTTGAATCCGACACAATAAACGAAAACCCGCGAACCATAAGTATGTTTGCACATATCCTCGAAAAAGCAGATTAACCCATGAAACACATGGGGTTGTCGACAGGCATAACGATTTAAGGCAAGCACAAGATTCAACAAACAAAAAAAATAATTATCTACAGATGAAGGAAAACGAAACTAAAATATACACTAAAGGAGGCGACAAAGGCGACACATCGCTACTGGGCGGAACGCGTGTAAGCAAATCACACCTCAGAGTAGAGGCCTACGGAACCCTGGATGAACTGGTGGCTTTTATCGGTGTAATTCGTGATCATAACATTGACGAGGCACTTCGCGAAGAGATGATCTGGATCCAGGAACGGCTGTTCACCGCAGAGTCGTGGGTTGCTGCCGACAGTGAATCCAGCACACGGAATCTTCCGCTTTTGAACGAAAATGACATTGAAAGACTGGAAAAGTCGATCGACCGTATGAATGAGACACTTCCCAAAATCACGCACTTCATTCTCCCGGGGGGGCATCCGGCGGTCTCATGTATTCATGTGGCACGTACTGTGTGCCGAAGAGCTGAGCGCACTATTGTAAGATTACATGAGAACGGAGAAGTGAATCCTCAGGTGGTAAAATTTTTAAATCGACTTTCCGACTATTTATTTGTTGCGAGCCGTGCCGTTGCCGCCCGAGTCGGTGTTACGCAAACCCCTTGGTTTCCAAACAATAACAAGAAATAATGCAGGGTTTAATAAAAAAAACGTTGCAATTAAAAAAAAACGTTGACTTGCATTAAAAAAAAATTATTTTTGCAAAAAATTCAATACCTGAAAAAAATCTTTAATAAATATTTATTTATATGTACTGGACTCTTGAATTAGCCTCGAAGTTAGAAGATGCACCCTGGCCATGCACAAAGGAAGAGCTTATTGATTACAGCATTCGCTCCGGTGCCCCTCAGGAGGTAATCGAAAACCTTCAGGAAATAGAAGATGAAGGCGATATATATGATAGTATCGAGGACATCTGGCCGGATTATCCGACCAAAGACGATTTCTTCTTCCACGAAGATGAATATTAGAAAGCCCTAAGGCAGTTTAAAAGTGCTATGTACAAATCCATAGCACTTTTTTTTATCTTTGTCGTTAACAAAATATGTCATATCGGCAGAAAGGCCATCCGGGAATGGTTTTTGCCGAACTTTTTCTATAAATTAATACTACCATGGCGAATTTTTTACAAAATTTTTTCGGAACTAAATCGCAACGCGATATTAAAGAGATTTTACCCTATATAAAAAAAATAAAAGAAATATACCCGAATATCCAGCAACTTAACCATGATGAGTTAAGACAAAAGACCATCGGGTTCAAAGAAAAGATACAGGAGGCTGTGGCCACCATCGATCAGCAAATCGCTTCGCTACGCGAGCAGATGACATTGGATGCCGAAATGCTGCCCGAGGAAAAAGAAAATATCTATAACCAAATTGACAAACTCGATAAAGCACGCTACGATCAGGTGCAAGTGACCCTGAATGAAATTCTGCCAGAAGCCTTTGCCGTGATTAAATCGACAGCAGAACGCTTTACAAATAATGAAA
>RZYD01000378.1 GCA_009930445.1 Bacteroidia bacterium
AAAGGCGGTTCCATCACATCTACCCATACATCTTCATCCTGTAAAGAACAAATAATTTTTGCCCCGGTTTTTTCCCTGAGCGTTTTTGCCAGGCCTAGTAACAGTGCATTAGAGATATGTATAACATCGGCTTTACTGTGTTCCACAATCCAGTTCACCATTTGGGAGAGTTCATCTTTTTGTTTTCCGTCTTCACCCAGCAACATCGATAGGGTCATATCTTCCAATCCGGTAGCGCGGGTCGATCCTGCTTTTTTGGCTGCCAGTTTTAGCAGCGGTGTTGAATTAAGCAGGCGTTCCATCCAGGAGGGCATCGTGCGAAACAGCCGGTAGTTTTGTTTCAGGTACATACTGATTGCTCCGTAAAAGACCGGTACTTCGCGTTGGTAGCGTTCTTCGTCGAAAAGGGGAAGGTACATGGGTATTTTGATCACCTCCTGGCCTTGCGCTTTCATGGCTTCGAAAAACTTACTGTCGCGCAGACAATTACCGCAGTAAAAACTTCCTCCCGAGCCGGGAATAATTTGTATAATGTTCATGAAATTGAATTTTATGCCCTACAAGCTGAGCCACACCACCCTTCAAAGATAAAATCTTTTTATGGATTGAAAGTGTTGGTATGTATTTACAAGGCTGGAAGAACCGTGCCGGGATAGGTAACGGCAGATTTTGGGGTCTGACGCATCAAAAAAAACAAAAACAAAGGGTTTCGATTTAAGCCAGCATAAAATCCATTTGTTTTTTCTGAAGATCGATTTTTTTAACAATAATCCTTACTTTGTCGCCCAGTCGATACATTTTGCCATCATGATGCCCAATGACACAGTAATTTTCTTCATCCAGATAATAGAAATCATTGGGAATATCTTCCATTCTTACGAGGCCTTCGCATTTATTTCCTTCGATCTCAACAAATAAACCCCATTTCGACACTCCGCTAATTAAGCCGGGAAATTCCATTCCTACTTTATCCAGCATAAATTCGGCTTGTTTGTATTTTACACTATCGCGTTCAGCTTCAGTGGCTTTTTTTTCCATATCACTGCAATGTTTACATTTTTCTTCGTATTCCAGTTTGGGTACCGATTGACCCCCTTTGAGATATTTTTCCAGCAGGCGGTGGACCATCAGGTCAGGATACCTGCGGATCGGGGAGGTGAAGTGGCTGTAATAGGCAAAAGCAAGGCCGTAATGACCGAGGTTTTTGGTGCTGTAAATGGCTTTAGCCATGGTTCGGATGGCAATGGTCTCGATCATATTTTCTTCTCCTTTCCCTGCCACTGCCTTGAAAAGTTCGTTCATTGATTTTGCGATATTTTTACGGTTTCCGATATTTAGTTTGTATCCGAACTTATTTACAAATTCAGCAAAATCAGCCAGTTTATCAGGGTTTGGGGTATCATGAATACGGTAGACAAAGGTTTTTTCTTCCTCTTTGTTTTTTTGTTTGCCCACACGTTCTGCAACTTTTCTGTTGGCCAGCAGCATAAAGTCTTCGACCAATTGGTTCGAGTCTTTTTGTTCCTTAAGGAAGGCTTCCAGTGGTTTCCCGTTTTCATCGAGTTTGAATTTTACCTCTTGCGACTTAAAGTTGATAGAGCCCATTTTGAACCGTTTATCACGAAGTTTTTTTGCCAGTTTATCCAGTACCAGAATTTCTTCCTTCAAATCACCGTTGCCGCCTTCAATGATTTGTTGTACCTCTTCGTAATTAAACCGTCGGTCGGAGTTGATGATGGTTTTTCCAAACCATTCCCGGAGTATTTTTGCCTCCTCGTCGAGTTCAAAAATCGCTGAAAAGCAAAGTTTATCTTCATTAGGCCGAAGAGAGCAAAGATTGTTGGAGAGTTTTTCCGGAAGCATCGGAATGGTTCTGTCGACCAGGTACACTGAGGTTGCTCTGAAATATGCCTCCTTGTCGATTTCGGTTCCCGGTTTTACATAATAGGATACATCGGCGATATGGATGCCGACTTCAAAGTTACCGTTTTCGAGCACTTTGAACGAAAGTGCATCGTCGAAATCCTTGGCGTCGGCCGGGTCGATGGTTAGGGTGGTGGTTCCTCTCATGTCGCGGCGTTTGTCGATTTCTTCCTGTGGGATAGCCGCCGGAATGGCTTCTGCCTCTTTTTCAGCTATTTTTGGGAAATGAAGCGGGAAATCGTTATTGGCAAGAATGGAGAGCATTTCTACTTCGTTGTTGCCCGGCATTCCCAGCACCTCAACGATTTCGCCAAAGGGATTTTTTGATCGCGCTGGCCAGTCGGTCATTTTAACCAGCACTTTTTCTCCGTTTTTGGCGCCATGGAGTTGGTCTCCGGCGATATAGATGTCGACAGGTACATTATTTTGGTCGGGAACAACAAAGGCGAAGCGGTTGCTGGCCTGTAAGGTTCCTACGAACTGATTTTTGGCCCGATGAATCACATTTTTTATGCGGCCTTCAATTTTCCGGCCGGAGCGGCGGGGAAAGAGTTGAACCTCCACCCGGTCGCCATGAAGGGCTTGCCCGGTATTTCCTGCATTGATAAAGATATCTTCATCGGTTTGATCGGAAAGAACATACGCTTTACCTGTTTGTTTCATGTCGACAACGCCTTCCACGCGCGTATCCGATTTCATGGTTTCTGCAATTTCGGGGTTGAGGCGGTATTTTCCTCTTCGCATTTCCACAATGGCGTTGGAAGCGCGTAGTTCTTTGATCA
>RZYD01000379.1 GCA_009930445.1 Bacteroidia bacterium
CGCTGTATTTTTGTACAAAGATAAAATTTACTGTAGATAACAGATTTGAGGCAATATCATTAATTTTGTTCACTGAAACAATTTGCTCCCTTCTCTACCAGGATTAAAATTGTATCTTCGTGCTTTTACGTAAACATATTTTGGGATAGGCTGGTTGTGAAGTATTCAATGAAAAAAAAAGAAAGAATAAAAAATATATTTATGCAACAGCGGGCGGTTCGTCCACTCGGAATGGCTTTGCTTTTGTTTTTCTTTCTATTCATCCCCTTTGCCGTTTCTGCTCAGTTTTATAACGGCTCGCAAATGGAGTTTGGTCGTAAACGTGTTCAGTATAAAAATTTCATCTGGACGTATTACCGGTACGACCGTTTTGACACTTATTTTTATCGTAATGGTGAAAATCTGGCAATACATGCTAGTGCATATGCCGCTTCTTATCTCGACGAAATTGAGCGAAAATTACAAATGCGAGTGGAAGATAAATTTCAGTTTTTGGTTTACAATAGCTTGGATGACCTGAAACAGTCGAACCTTGGGTATATGAGTCGTCAGCAATACAATACTGGCGGTATTACCCACATCCTCGACAATAAGATTTTCCTTTATTTTAATGGTGATATTACGCATTTGGAGCAACAGATCAGGGCTGGAATAGCCCGGATTTTGCTCGATCATATGACTCAGGGAGGATCTATCGGAAACCAAATCAAAAATTCTACTTTGATGAGTTTTCCTGTCTGGTATATCGATGGATTGGTTTCGTACCTTTCAGAGCCGTGGAACACGGAGATTGATAATCGGGTGCGGGATGGATTTCTGACGGATAAATACCTTAAATTTAGTCATTTAGAAGGAAGTGACGCTCGTTTTGCTGGTCATTCGCTCTGGTATTATATCGCCACACGGTATGGTGAATCGGCAATTACCGACATAGTTTATATGGCGAAATCGAGCAGAAACACCGAAGCAGGTTTCTTGTATGTGATCAATGTTTCTTTTAAAAACCTTCTTCAGGAGTGGGAGGCTTTTTTTAAGGAAAAGTATCAGGGGGATAACAGTGACAGGGTTCTTCCGTCGTCGGATAAAATAAAAAAACGACCCAATAAAAATTTTGTATATAATCGCGCAAGGATTAGCCCTGATGGACGACGGCTGGCTTTTTCCTATAATGAAGCAGGAAAGTATAAGATTTTGTTGTATGATTTTGAAGAGGGAAAATCAAAAAAAATCTATACATCCGGGAACCGCCTGAATGAGAAAGTGGACTACCAATACCCGATATTGGCGTGGCATCCGACAGGCGAATTATTGGCGTTTATAACCATTGAAAAGGGGGTGATCCGTTTAAATTATTATACACTAAAAACAAAGAAACACGACCGCATTAATTTGCTTGGCATTCAGCAAATTTCAGATGCCTCTTACAGCCCTGATGGCTCGAAGCTTCTTTTTTCGGCTGTAAAATCGGGCCAGAGTGATATTTTTTCTTTTGATATTGCATCAGGAACATGGACTCAACTTACCAATGACGTTTTTAATGATCAGAACCCCAGGTTTGTCCATGGCATGAAGCAGATTATTTTTAGTTCAAACCGCACCCATGATACCCTGATAACCCCCTCCCGCGAGGCGCGCCCATTGAATCTGCCGTATCAAAACGACCTGTTTATGATGGATTTTCCCTTGCATAAGGGATTGTTGCAACGAATTACGAATACCCCCCTGGCTAATGAAACAGAGCCCCGGGAGTACACCTCCGGAAAATATATGTTCCTCTCTGATGCCAACGGCATTACAAATCGCTATCTTGCTGTGGTTGATTCCGCAATTGCCTTTGTTGATACTATCGCCCATTACCGGTATTTTACAACGACGTATCCGTTGACCAACTATGCGCGTAGCCTCCTTGATTTTGATCTGGATGCTGCCGCTGGGTATTATTCAGAAATTGTTTTTCATGATCAGCGGTATTATACCTATTTTGATCGTATTCAGGATTATACCTTGCCCGCATCAGCAACTAAGAACCCGCCGACCGGTTATATGGAGGAACGCATTAGGTCAGAAGGTAGCCGGGATGAAATTCAGTCCGTTACCTATAAACGCAACTTCAGGCGTTTTACGAATGTGTATGAACCGGATTTATCTCCAGGATTACCCTTGCATGACCGAAAAAATGTTTCACTGGAACTCGATTCCATCAGCTTCACAGCAGGTATATACAGTGGCGATGATACTACCTATACCCTGACAGTAAATGCCCCGCTAAATTATTTTTCTCCTCCTAAAAAACGTAATTATAATGTAGAATTTTCCATCAACGAACTGGTGACACAGGTCGATTTTACCTCTATGAATTACTCCTATCAGCAGTTTTCTGGTGGAGCCTCACCCATATACCTGAATGCGGGTTTTAATGTGTTTACCCAGGTTGGAGTGACGGATTTGTTGGAAGACCACCGTATTATTAGTGGTGTTAAACTGGGTGGGGATTTAACGAATAATGAATACATTATTAACTATGCTGATTTGTCGGGCCGCATTGACAAGGAGCTTATTTTGCATCGCAAGGCAGATGAAATTTTCCAACAAACTTTTTGGGGCAAGTTGAGAAATCATGAATTGCTTTACAAACTAAGCTATTCGCTTAACCGAGTGATGTATGTAGCAGCAACCGGCATCTTACGTAACGACAA
>RZYD01000043.1 GCA_009930445.1 Bacteroidia bacterium
AATTTTGTTAAGGAGATTTATGCACCTTTTACGGTAAAAGAGATTAGCCATAAAATTGCTCAGCTTCTTACGCCTTCCGGAACAAAACCGGAGGTGAAAATTATCTTCCAGCATACTGATGATCTGCATCTTTGTTGCCCCAATCATACGGGTGACTGGTACTTTACCGGTGATTATCCTACCCCGGGAGGGAATAAAGTCGTCAATAAATCTTTTATCAATTATATTGAAGGGAAAAATGAACGGGCGTATTAAGCGGGTTTAATTTTTTCCTATCGATAGCAGGCCCGAATTGCAGCAGCAATTTCCGAAAATTCACTGGCAGTCAGGGTGAGTTTGGGTTTGGAAAAGTCAATGTCGTAGATTCCATTAATTGGAACCAGATGAATATGTGCGTGGGGTACTTCCAGGCCTAATACTGCCACCCCGACTCGTTTGCAGGGGATGGCGGCATCAATAGCCCGGGCCACTTTTTGGGCAAACACCCAAAGTCCGGAATATTCGTTTTTCCCCAGATTAAAGATATAATCTGTTTCTTTCTTAGGGATAACTAATGTATGCCCTTTAGCCAGTGGATTAATGTCGAGGAAAGCCAGGTAATTTTCATTTTCTGCTACCTTGTGACATGGGATTTCACCGGTTACTATTTTTGAAAAAATACTTGCCATACTATGAAGTGTAAATTTGCGGGTTTATTAACGTGAAATTTCCATGATTTCGAAGGGGATAATGCCAGCAGGCACTTTTATTTCGGCAACTTCACCCGATTTTTTGCCCAGCAGTCCTTTGGCAATAGGTGAGTTAATTGATATTTTACCTTTTTTAAGGTCGGCTTCACTTTCCGGGACCAATGTATATTCCATAGTAACCCCGTTTTTCAGGTTTTTAATTTTCACTTTGGAAAGAATAAGCACCTTTGAGGTATCCAGTTTTGATTCATCGATAATGCGGGCATTACGAATGGTTTCCTGGAGTTTGGCGATTTTCATTTCCAACAGGCCCTGTGCTTCTTTTGCGGCATCATATTCCGCATTCTCTGACAGATCGCCTTTATCTCTGGCCTCGGCAATCTGGTGTGAAATGGCGGGGCGTTCAACGCGGATTAACTGGTCGAGTTCTGCATTCAATTTGGCCAATCCTTCTTCAGTATAATATTTTATTTCTCCCATGATTTGTGTTATCTAAAATTGGTAAAAAACGACAAAAAAGACCCTTGTCTCAAGGGTCCTTTTTGCAAAGATAAAAACTTTTATTCTATGTTGTATCCTTAAATGCTAGAAATCCAGTACAATACCAATAGAATGGATCCCATTCCATGGGTTTGTGTCACGATAGGAATAATCGATAGCAAAGCCCGAACCTATTTCTTTATTGAAAGGAACATTAATCGTAGCGCCGAAACTTGGCCCGGTATAGAGCGTTGTGCTTTTTGAGGTAGCGATATCGCTTTCGTAAGTATAACCCCCTCTGATGACTAGTAAATCTTTGAGCGAGAACTCCAGTCCGCCCACGATTTGGTCTTTGGAAAAGGCATTGGAAATAAATGTTCCGGATACTGTCAGGCGATAATCTTTCGGGAAAAGAATATCATAGGCTCCACCAATAAGCAGCTGAGAGGGTAATTCAAAGCTGGCCGACCTTTGTTCCAACGTAAACTGGCTGGAAGTTCCGGGCAGTAAAGTACGGATTGATAACCCGTCTCCATTATAACTCATTGATGTTCCCCAGTTTTTCAGCGTAATCCCGAATTTTACATTTTCCTTTACTCCGGTTACATACTGTATTCCTGCATCGATTGCAAACCCTGTGGCCGACATATCTGAAATATTTTCAGAGATGAGTTTTACCGTGAGGCCTCCATAAATGCTGTTAGAAAAGACATTGGCATACGAGAGTGCGAACATAAAATAGTTTGGATTAAAGGTTCCGATATCCCCTTCCGGGTTATCGGTAGTCGTTATCGGAATACTTCCGAAGGACATATTGATAATATTTACTGCCATGCGTCCTGTCTCTGTGAGCTTTTGGCTAAACCCTACTGCATACATATTAATATCAGAGCCGACAAGCCACTGGGTGTGCGTAAAGCCCACTTCTGTACGGTTTGTGAACGCGATTCCGGCCACATTGACGAACGATGATTCCAGTCCGCGCACTGAAGCAACATTTGCTCCGCCCCATCCGGCACTACGTGCCCATGGATTAATTAGCAGTTCTGATGCACCTGCCTCACCCGAACGGTCTTTATTTCCTCCAATAACAACGATTGATGGCAGTAAAAGAAATCCAATGAGTAAAAGTGCAATAAAATTTTTATACTTGTTCTTCATTTTTCCTGGTTTTTAAAATTCTCTATTTCTTTTTCCATCAATTTTAGAAAGCGTTAAGGTCAATCGGTCGTAAGGAACCAAACCATTTAATAGTTCGTTCACCGATGCCCGGAGCATCCACATGAATCAGATAGATACCACCGGCGATCGGGATCCCTGCACTGTTTTTAAGATCCCAGTCAATGGAGGTAATATCTTCATCTTTTGTAAACTGACGAACCAGTGTTCCACTGACATTGTAAATTGACACAGTACATTTTCTGGGCAGATTTACAATTTTTATGCGGTTATCAAGCTGGTTTACTTCGTAAGTAGAATAAGCATAATAGGGGTTAGGAACAACGTTGATTAATTCAAGCTCAGTTTGTGCTATTTCGATGACACCTTTTTGTGTAGCCAGTGCTTCTGTTGAGAAGGAATAGACCGGGAAATTCCGGTTATACACATCCTGACTTGTTGAATCCTGGTACATCATGGTGCTGTAATAGCGTTGATAGGGGCGTGCTACACGAATTGCAACACGTGCGTCATTCGACATCCATTCCCGTATCGGGTGTGCCATTGGCAAACCCACCCACATGGCGGAAGCCCATATTCTGGAATCCAGGTTACCTCCTTTAATGCTGTTACGTAACCAGGCACCGGCATCGTATGGCGGGCTGTCGTATTGTGCTGAAGGGTTGGGCCCGAATAATTTTTCAGTGTGGCCAAACACGTACACATAATGTTTCCCACCAAAGAGAACATGTGAAGGATCGGGGTTCGCGGGGTTAATGAGCGGGTTATACATATTGGACGTTGGATTAAAGAGCATATCGCGGCCATTTTCACCCACCAGCCATGAATCTTCACCAAAAATCATATTGAGGCGTTCCCCGGTTTCCAGATCATAAACATAACCCGGGAACCAACCCATACCGGTTTCGGAAATGTAGTTGGGATCGTCAGGGTTTGAGCTTGGGCCGCTACCCACCGGTGCGGGGTTACCGTCTTTATCAACCGATTGTGCAGCACGGATGGTAAAGCGTTTTGCTCCACCTTGTGCCAGTTGTACATCATTCGACATTTCAATCACCGGACAACGGGTCCATTTTGATTTGTCAGAAGTAAAGACTACGTCGATACTGTGTACCCGGCTCATATTTTTCATGAGTGATTTCGACAGCCTGGATTGTGCAGGGCCTGCCGGATCCTGTTCGCCTGTAGCACACATAAAGTAAGGAGCCCAGGTTCCATCAATTACTCCCTCAAAGGCCCCTTCGGGATCCCAGTACGGATTGCCTTCTGCAGTACCGTTGGAGGTAATAGTTACATCCCAGTCGTTGTTGCTTTGGTTTTCCGGATCGGCGGTCGTTCCTGAACGAATCCAGTTCCAGGGGCCACTCTCATCAATATCGCTGATTCCGCTTAACCATTGGCGTGAGCTATCCGCATAGTAGATATCGGAGTGAAGAACGCCATTTTGGCTTTCGGGTATGTGATAAACGTTGATGGTACTGGTTCCGTCAGGGATAGCCCCTACTTTAAAATTACCGGGGTAGTTGCACTGCTGAATGTTAACCGAGATACCCAATTCGAGGAAAAGCTGTTCATTGTCCACAGCAATGGTAGTGTCGGCTTTATATACTTTATTGTTCGTTATATCATACAGGCTCCATGTAGTGACACCAAACCCCAGTGTATCTTCTCCGGCGGGAAGAGCCACGTCTCCTGTAATACTATTTTTCACGAACCAGTAAATACTATCGAATCGTAATTCAAATTCAGCATTTTTAACATTTAACGGATCGATTACTTTGACGTTTATGGGACCATTATTTGCTTTAAATACGGGTTGACGCATGAGCGGATAGTTTTCATCTTCGAAAGAAGCCAGGCGCCAGGTAGTATCTTCACCATAGCTCCAGATGGTGTCAATGGGGGGAAGGTCACCCATAGCTGCGACTACTTCCTTCGTATACTCCAGAATATTTCTTCCGTTACCCTGTCCTTGAATACGGACAATGCTGGGTTGGTCGCCATATTGTGCTTTCGGTACAATACCGCCTATATTGCGGTGAGGAATAGCCGTATATACTCGTATGTTTTTACGGCCAGCGAGGTAAGGTACTTTTTGTCCTTCCAGACCAACAATTCCGGGTTCCTGCATCGCCGGGTCGGCAGAATATTTCATATATTCATTGTAGCCATAAGCAACAGCCAGGAAGTAGTATTTTTCATGATTTACAAATGCTTCTCCCGTAAACGCATCTTCTTTCAGCCGGAAAGTGTGCTGAATTCCCTGATCGTTTCCATTGACCATTTCCACGGGAACACTTGCACCCAGGCTTTGGTCATAGTTGTGGTTAACCAATTGTGTGACATTGTCTTTCACGTCGCATTGGTATACCAGGCGTGCAAGATTCGGGTCGGTGATATCGGCGATAGAAGCTTCACTGTTGGCAAGCTGATAAATCTGATACCCCTGAAAGGTGTAATAGGGGTCATAATCAGTGCCCTGAGCGCGGTTGGTCGCCTCAATGGAAGGATCAATTTCACGGTAGCTTTCATTGAAGTTGCTTCCCAGATCATTTGTTTTTCGGTTCGTGATGTAAACGATAAATTCGTTTTCCAGTTCACGGAAAGTAAGATCAGGTGCGTTGGGACCCTGAATTACCGAGAAGCAGTTATCGAAAAGTGCCTGACATTTATCATCGACTACGCGAAGTAACTCAACAGAAGCCCAGGGGCCGCCTGTATTGGCTTTTGCCCAGGGGATTCCAACGGTAATGTAGTTTACCTGGCCGGGTTCGAGGGTAAAGGGGCCGGCTGACTGCATAAAACGACGGTCTTCCGGAGGGTTGCCGGCTGTTTCTTCCGTCCAGTTTTTTGGGCCTGCCGGCGGAACGCCACCGGTACCCCAGTCGCAAATATCAGAAGTACCCGGGAACATAAAATCGCAGTCGGGGCCATAGGCATTCGATGATTCATGTGCATTTCCACCGTAACGCATTTTAGTATTATCTTTCCATATTCCACGCAGGAAGTTATAATATTCAGGTGCATAATCGGGGTCTGTCATATAGCTGGGAACACCGGATCCAGAGTTGTTATGATAAACAAAGCGGCGCATCCCAAAACGTTCGTCATCCACAATCCCGTTCCCGAAGTTGACACCATTGATGGCTTCAGCACGAACGAGGAAAAAATCACTGATAAGCTCTGATTTTGTCTTGTCTTTGTAATACTGCATCAACTGAAGGGTACCATCCTGATTAACAATGTCACATTTTCCGCCATAGGAGGGTCCGAGAACACTGTCTAATGCATTTATATAGGCTGGGTTATCGTATCCATCGGCATCCATATACGGGCCCTGGAAAAAGTCGACACCAATAGCCGGAGGCTGGCTGCCGTAAGCATTATACTGGCCTGATCCATCTTCTGGTTTCCCATTATAGCAGTATCCAAGGCCTCGCATAATATCACATCCGACATAGTCATCCTTGGCGTATCCCAGGTCTGTGTCCACCCATTGGCTGAAATAGGTATCGGTGAGGCGGTACGTAGAACGGTTGATTATTTCATAGGAGTAGAAGGTCATATTATTGATTTCATCGTTGGTTGAGAAACCAAAGGCTTGTGCGCGGATTTCAAAACCAATGGGGTCACCATAGGTTTCAGTGTGGATATTTCCTTTATCGTTAAAGACCCACCAAAGGGTTTCATCACCTTTAATGACCTGGTCGGCAAGAATTCCATATTTCCAGGCATCCTGTTGTCCGCCGAAGTAGAAGTCGGCTTCTGCAGTCGGGGTCGGCCTCCATTCGGGAATTCCAGCGAAGTTCAGCGGGCAGAGTTCGTTGCTGATATCATAGTAGGGATAGTCGCCCATAACGGGGTTATATTCTCCATCGCCGTCAAGATCGTAGAAAGGAGCGAGATAATAGCTTTGTCCTTTGGAAACATCACCATGGGCTGGCCAGTTCAGGATTTCTGCCGGTATCACATAATCCGGGTAGCTTTCTTTATCGTCCCACCATGCGAGGAATTCATCGATCCATTCGCGTTTCATGGGGAATAATTTATCGTATTCAGCACACACCTGCTCGGAAACGGCAGCTGTTCCATCGATGGTGAGTGGTCCGGGCCAGAAGTCGTTTCCACCGCCAAAGGATGGGCCCTGGCGATACCGGAGGGCTGCCAGTTTTAGCTGGTCGTTCACGTCGACACCACCTACCCATAAACTGGCAGAGAACATGGACGTTTTCTTTGATCCGGCTGGAATTTCATATTGCGGGATATCAAAATCCCACCACATGTCGCCACCTGTGTTAATCCTACAGCGCACGTTATTAATGTCCAGATATTTAAAGCCTGCCCCGGGCAAACAGCCGGCGGCAGAAGCTTTAACCCGGGCCGTTTTTGATTGCGCAGGCTCTGGCTGTTTCTCTGCACTGACACTAAATGACAGGCCAAAGCAGAGAAAAACAATGAATAAAGCGTTTAGTATATTTTTCATAATGTCGTTATTTTTTTCCTTTTCATTCATTAGTTAACCGTTGTTCTCAGGTTTAGAAGTTATACATCACGCCGATACGAATCTGACGGGGCGAACTATAGTTTCCGGGGCTGTTAATACGAAGTTCATACAAATCCCTGTAGGCTTCCGGGTCAAGTTGCTGCGCAATCTGGTTTTGGTATTCCGCAGCAGCAAGATATCCGTCGTCATTTGGGTTACCTGTTGCAGGATATACATACATCACATTTTCTGTATCAAGGAGGTTAAGTACCTGGAGATAAACGTTGAGGTAAGTGGAACGTTTTTTCTCTTTTCCTACGGTGAGTTTGATGTCTTTATCCAGACGGAAGTCCATGCGGAACTGAGCTGGCAGGCGGGAACCGTTGATGGATCCTTTAATTACGCGTGAGCCACCCAGTGGATATATTTTTGATGATTTGGTGTACGGGGTTCCGGAACCACCTGTTACCGTGACGTTTGCTCCAAAGTTCTCAAGCCAGTTGATGGATTTGATGGTTCCATCGGCTTTTTCACGAACGGAAACAGGGCCATTGTATTTTTTCCCTTCTCCCCAACGGTAATCAAGCAGCAGGTTAATGGCATGGCGACGGTCGTTGTCGAGTGGAGTAAGTGTACGGAGGTTGGGTTGGCCTGAAGTCACCAGAGCCGCTGCGGCATCGGGGTCAGAACCGGTACCATTGGCAAACTGCAGCGTATAAGCCGCACGGATCCTGGCATTATTCGTACGCCGGAGGTCGTAAGTAACGGTTAACCCTTTAACGGTCCCAAAGTCAAGGTTAGTATAAGAATAATAGGTTTTCGGATAGGCAGCCGTAAAGCGGTAAATCTGGATCTGATCGCGGATTTCACGATAGAAAGCCGAGATTGCCAATGAGCTTGAGTTGGTCAGTTTTTGCTGGAAACCTAATTCGTAGTCGATGGTTTTCTCCGTTTGCAGATTGGGATTATTAATCGTCGGGCTGTTTCGTGAGGAGAGGAACAGATAATCGGTTGGAGAAATGGTTGCTGCCGTGGTAGGCCGCTGGGTCAGAATGTCGTAGTGTGCAAAGAAGAGGGCCTCGTCGGAAATCGGGAACGAGAAGGAGATACGGGGCATGATGTTCAGTTGCGGTTTATAATCTTCAAAAGCGCTACTTGAAACCACCTGATTGTTTGGATCTACCAGATAAGGAGATACACCGGTACCTGCGTCGAGCACTGCCTCCGGGTCGCTGATTTCGATCCCTTCCGAATCGAACCAGGTGTTGCCATTTCGGTAACCTGTAATCATGGTCGGGCTTTTCACATTATCTACATATACAATATAATCCTCTTCCATATTGCCCGGATGCGATCCAAATTCTGTTACTTCGTCAACTGTACGGGCATTATAAAGCAGATACGGATCTTTCATTACCATTTGGTTGGCATCGAAACGGTCGACACGAACTCCAACATTAAAGATCAGGTCTTTGAAAGAGAAAATATCCTGAATATAACCGGCCATATAAATGGGTTCAAAGAATCCGATCGGACGGGTATAATTTCCTTCACTGTCGGTAGCGGTAAAGAAATCGTCAAAACTTGGTTTATTGGTCAGACGGTTTCCGGCGTAGTCATATCCGGCCCATCCTGCCAGTTGGTTTCCGTTATTTAGCATTTCATCCGCGCTAAACATTGAAACATTCAGCGGGCCGTCGAGTTGTCCGGTGTGCATTTTTCCATCCGCATCATAATAATTAACGGTATAGGTGTTTGGGTCGTATGAATCAATATCAATGTAATCGGTACCATCGGTGTTGAGCCCCAGTTTATCACGAAGATTCGCATCGAAGACGCGTTGCGAAGAGGCGTCATAAATACGGTGATAGTTAATGGTATCCTGGAAGATACCATCGCGGTAAACAGGTATGGGGTTCAATACATCCAGCTGTCCAATGTGTGCATTGGTCAATCCCCGCATCACGGTCCAAAAGTTGATTGGGGCATAGCTATAGTAGCCATTTTTTCTTTGTTCATATTGGAAACCGAAGTTGAGTGCATGGTTTCCAAGGTCGGCAGAAGCTTTCAGGCTAACGCCGAATTTTTGATTATCTGTTACACCAAATCCTGACTGGGGGACTCCCGGGTTCGTCCAGAGGCCGTAAATTGCTGATGGCGTATTGCCATTAATAAGACCTTGTCCGAGAACAATTTGTTCGAGGTTTTCATAGTTTCCGTCGGTTCCTTCATAGAGGTCGTAATAGGCTTTTGTATAATTCGAGAGGACAGCATTGATATCTGACCAGGAAAAATCGACTAAAGTATCACGGAATCCGTTATGCAGGAAGGCATTCACGCCCAGAATTGTATCATATCCCAATTCGTAAGAGTTTACGGTGTAGGTTTCAAATTTTCCAACATATCCATACCGGAAAAGATCATCCTGATGCATTTCATCCATGCTGTTGTAATGGTAGTTGGTATAATCGGCCTGAATGGTATAATAAATATTACTGATCAGGGCATTTTCATTATCCGACTGGAAACGTTGGGTGAAACGTCCGAAGACACGCCATGTTTGTTCTTTATAGAAGCCATTCCGGTCGGAGTTGAACATGGAGCTGGTGAAACTGTAGTTATTTCCCATTCCATAAGTATAGTTTCCTCCGATGGTCAGGTTCACATTCGGGCCGGTTTTAAAGTCAAATTTTCCCTGAATATTTGTTCTGAAGGAGTTGGTATTGGGTGTTGTTTTTGTAAGGTGGAGATTTTCCATTTGTGTGAATTCGGAGTTATAGAAAGCACCGAAACCTGTCCCGGAAGGGCGGAAAGGATTCTCAATAAGGTAATCGAGGTAATCGTCATTAGCCACATAAATACCCTGTGCGGTAGGTCTGGAATCCTGTCGGTAGGTTAAGTCGCTGGAGATAAAATAGCCCACCAGTGCGACATCATCTTTTTTCCTTTTCAGCAGTGGTCCGTTAAGGTTTAATCCGAGGTAGTTGTATCCGTATGCATCCAGAAACTGTGAGCTACGGGCTTCCATTCCCATCCCAAAGGTACGGCTTGGTCCTTTGGTTGTCACGGAGATAATCCCGCCGGTAGCATCCCCATACTGTGCCGGTACTCCTCCCAGCACAACGCTAACCTGATCGATGGCTGATTCCGGAAGGTTTGAGTTTCCGGTTACGCGAATACCATCAATGTAATATACAGTTCCGGAAGAACGCTGTCCACGGAGTGAACCTACCTCCCCGTCGCGTGAAAACACACCACCAACGGTGGTAGCCACAGCTCCGGCTGATTTATTGGGCATTTTTGCAATTTCTTCGGAAGTGAGTGTACCCCCACTCTGGGTTTTATCTTTTGAAATCAACGGAACGGAATATTCCTTAATCTCAACTACGTCGAGGTTTACGGCGCTGGAAGAAAGAAGAAAATCCTGATACGTGATTTTGTCTGCTGACATAACGACGCCATTAAACTGTTGGGGTTGATATCCCACAACAGTGGCAATAACATCATATCGACCCGGCACAATCGGTTTAATGGTGTAGTTCCCGTCAAAGTCGGTCGCGCTACCCCCTTTTTGAATCCCGTCCACCATAACCACAACGTTGGCAAAGGGTATGGGCTCTTTCGATTCTGCGTCTAAAACCTGACCCTTGAGGGTACCATCCTGAGCAAAGACAATCACACTTGTAAATAGTACGATTCCAAGGGTTAAAAGTAATTTTTTTAACATACCATACAGTTTTATGTTAGATAAACATTTATTTCCGCGCAAAGAGGCGGTAAAGTTAAAAAGAAAAATATGAACTCTCCAAAAAAAAAATCTCAGCGGATATAACCTTGTAACTAATTGTTAGTCAGAATATGGACGCTTGAGAATTTCGGAAAAAATTACCGCTTGCCGAATATTTTCTTTTAGTTTTAAATTTATACCTCTATATACGGTCTCCTCGTTCTCCGAAAACGTTGCCGAAGAATCTGAGAATTCATTCCAGTTGAATGCACTGATGCCCTCCTGATTAAAGTCGACAGGGCTCACTGGCACATAATCGTATCGTTTGGGGCTTTTTGTTTCATGGTGTTGGGCCTGGGGTTCTGCCGGTTTCTGCAGAACGGGTTCCTGAAGGGTTTCGGGAATACCAAAGAGTTCCCTGAAAATATCTTCTGTCGATTCACTTTTTACTGTGTTTCCGGATGCGACGTCATCAGACCCGGAAACAGCCCTTGTATTGGCCTTGGCCTTTGCGTTTTTTCGGATCATTGGAATAATCAATATCCAGATCAATCCAAGCAAAAGGGGTAATAGTTCTTTAAAGCTCATCTGCGGGTTCGTGTTAAACCCGGTAAAGATAAAAAATTTTTAAGATTTTTAAGGTTTTTTGTGAAACAGGCGCTTTTTTCTGCCGCTTATTTTCTTCGAAAACGATTCAACTCACGCGATTTTTTTTGGGTCTGTTTCATCATTTCCCGGGTTTGAGGTGTTTGTCGTTTAAAGTGTGCTTTTTTTAATTTTTTTATCTCTTTATCCGCCAGCCGGGCCTCTCTCTTCCGGGTTCGCTCATATTGCTCCTGATTTGTGAATCCTTGTGGCGTTTTGCAGGATACACTCAGCAGCGCTAAAAGGGCCAGTATTCCGATTAATGTCTTGTGGTTTCTGCTTTTCATTCTTCTTAAAAACGTTTCTTTCTTCCCGAATGGTATTCTGTAGCCACATATTATTGCATGAAGTGCATAAAAATTATTTAAGATAAGAAAATAAATGCGTACTTTGTAAGGGATTAATATACGGCTTATGAATCGTCTGTTTTCTGCTTTTGCGTTGGTTTTTTTAATATTTATCTTTTTTCCCGGATGCAACCGGAATCAAAACGATTATATCCCTGAAGTTCAGGTTAACTTTATCATTGATCTTTATCTTCCTACTTACAATGACCTGAATTTTGTCACTGGATCGTACACCGATAGTACCAGAGGCTTTAAAGGAATTATCATATACCGGGCTACGGAAAGTGATTTTTATGCCTACGACCAGGCCTGTCCTTACGATCCTTTCGAAGAAGAGGCTTTGGTAGAAGTAATGCCGTGGGAGTCGATTGCAGAAGACAAATATTGCGGCAGTAAATTTCTTCTTCTCGACGGGTATCCCATAGAAGGGCCTGCCGAACTTCCGTTAAAAGCCTATAATACACATTTCGACGGGCGTTACCTGCGAATTTACAATTAGTATCTGTAATGATCGGGTTTATAGGGCCCGTTTACAGGAACCCCGATATATTCAGCCTGTTCTTTGGTCATCTGTGTTAGTTTTACACCGATTTGGGGCAGATGCAAACGGGCTACCTCTTCATCCAGCTGTTTGGGTAAACGGTAAACCTTTTTTTTCAGTTCCTTCGACCAGAGTTCAATCTGCGCCAGAGTTTGATTTGTGAATGAATTGCTCATTACAAAGGAGGGATGTCCGGTGGCGCAACCCAGGTTTACAAGCCTTCCTTCTGCCAATAAATACATGGAATGGCCGTCGGGTAAAATGTATTTATCCACCTGCGGTTTAATATTGATTTTTTGCACCCGGGGATGATCGTTTAATGCATCCACCTGTATTTCGTTGTCAAAGTGGCCAATATTGCAAACGATGGCCTCATCACGCATGTGGAGCATATGGTCGAGGGTAATCACATCGCGGTTTCCAGTACAGGTAACAAAAATA
The DNA here is from genome assembly GCA_009930445.1 of Bacteroidia bacterium. Lineage (GTDB taxonomy): Bacteria > Bacteroidota > Bacteroidia > Bacteroidales > BM520 > BM520. Next base: position 12,533 of record RZYD01000043.1, read on the forward strand.
TTACCTTCAGGCAGTGCTTCTTCAATGGTGGTAACTTTAAATCCTTCCATGGCCGCCTGTAGTGCACAGATTGGATCGATTTCCGTGACAATAACCCGCGCACCGTAGCTTCGCATACTGTGTGCACATCCTTTGCCCACA
>RZYD01000380.1 GCA_009930445.1 Bacteroidia bacterium
GCAAACTGGCTGTTTGAACTGCTGCCATAAAGCGATCCATGATAACTCAGGGTATTTTTTTCGATTTCTTTCGGTGTCACAACGTGTTCTGTTTCAATGAAATCATTAACATCTACAGCCAACTGTTTTTTAATTTTATTTCGTATATTTTCACGGGCTATCCGCACCAGATACGACCAGTCCTGGCCTGTATCTTCCGGAGTATTAATCATTACGAACCAATTTTCTTTACCTTCGGGCGCATCGGATACCACAAGCTTTTTGCTGATAAAAATGTAAATAGTTGGGTCGGAAGTAATGGTTTTTTTTTGGAACAGGTGGTCAAATTCTTCCGGATAATTGTTGCTGAAGAGGATGTTATGCAGTTTCAGTGTGCTGAAGGTGTTTTTCATTCCCCAGTAAAAAATCATTGCAGAGGTGGAACGATCGCCTTTTAACACCCGTTTGGGAATTTTTTTTTCAGGCATTAGGGTGCTGTAAAAAGTGGCCACATCGCTGTCATTGACTACTACCGTGGCACGGTATGGTTTTCCTCCGGCTATGACCCCCGATACCTGGCGGCCTTCAAAAAGTACTTCTTCCACGATTGTATTAAAATGAAACACTACGCCCTTGCGTTCGGCAAGTTTTTGCAGTTGAACCGCTATGTCGTACATTCCTTTTTCAGGGAAATAGGCACCCAGGTTATGCTCGAGGTGAGCGATAATTTTTAGTGTGGCCGGAGTTTTATAAGGACTTGAGCCATTATAGGTTGCATAACGATCGAAAAGCTGTATAGTTTTTCCCGACTGAAACGATCGGGTATTACGTTGATGCATCGTAAAGAAGGGATCCAGCTTCCAAAGTTTCAATCCGGCTTTTCGAAAGGCTTTATTTGTGTAATAATTGGAGAGTTTATGGAACGAGTTGTCGATAAAAATTTCGCTGGAGAAGCCGTAGAGTGCCTTTGCTTTTTTGAGGTAGCTAATAATGTTTTCCGGGTTTTCACCTGTTTTGTGGTGCATTTCAGCGGCAAACTTTTCCGGGTCGGAGAAGGAATCGATGACCGTACCATCGGCAAAAAAGTAGCGGCAAACGGTTTCGAGTTTATGGTAGCGGAAGTGATCCCCGGTGTTTTCTCCGGCCAGAAAAAAGAGTTCCTCGATTTTTTCAGGCAAGGTAAAGAGGCTCGGCCCTGCATCGAAACGATATCCTTTGGATGAATACTGTGCTATTTTTCCACCTGCTGTTGGGTTTTTTTCAAATACGTTGACTTTATAGCCCTTAACTGCAAGCCGGATCGCTGCAGCGAGGCCGGCAATACCGGCACCAATGATGATTGCCCCCTGGTTGTTGTTCATATTCTAGTAACAAATTTAAGGAACTATTGTTACCTCACAAAAAAATAATCCTTGCAGTCAATTCGGATATTCGCTTACTCATGTCGTATTCCGGTATTTTCCGCTTTTTGACGGGGGTAATATTTTCATCCGATTCTAAAACAATGCTCGAAAATTAATGTTAACTTGGCCTCATTAAACCTTGGCGTTAATAAACTATGGGTAAAAACGTATTGATCATTGGAAGCGGTTTAGGTGGCCTTACCACCGCATTACGACTGGCTAAAGCCGGATATAATGTAAAGATTGTTGAGAAGCACAGCAGCCCGGGAGGAAGACTGAATCAACTCAAAAAGGATGGTTTTACTTTCGATATGGCGCCTACTTTTTTTTCCATGACCTACGAATTCACTACTTTCGGGAAAGATACCGGCATCCGGCTTCCCTTTGAGTTTTATCCACTGAATCCTCTTTACACCGTACGAATATTTGACCCTAAAAGCGGGAAAGACAGGAAATATACCATTTATAAGGAGTTTGACAAGCTTGCAAAGGAATTTGCCTCCATTGAACCGGATTTTGATCAAAAGGTGAAGCGTTATCTCAGGGATACAGGCCGGCTGTTCGACGACACCATCGATCGGGTAGTACGCCGTAATTTTTATGATGCGATAAGTTTCGGCACTTCTTTGGCAGGTGTTCCTCCCCGTCAGGCACCTAAAATGGTCCGTACTTTCTGGCAGGAGATTAGCCGTTATTTCGAATCCGACGATGTGAAGATGATCTTTTCTCTGGTCTCCTTTTTCCTCGGAGCAACACCCTTCAACACTATGGCTGTTTATACCCTTTTGAATTATGTTGAGATGGAACATGATGGTTATCATAATGTTAAGGGTGGAATGTACAAAATTGTCGAAGGGTTGATGAACGAAATAGAAAAAGCAGGAATAGAAGTAACCTATAACACAGAAATTATCGGGAAAGTAACCGAGGGAAATACGCTACAAGGATTTATCGACACCAGTGGCCGCTTGTGGGAAGCCGATCTCTTTGTGGCCAATGCTGATGCTGCAGCCTTTCGTGGTCAAGTGTTGCAGCGACAAAAGTTTTCGCCCGGCAAGCTGGATAAAATGCAATGGACTATGGCACCACTGACCTTGTACCTCGGCGTGAAAGGGAAAATAGAAGGCCTTGATCATCATAATTATTTTTTGGGTGACAATTTTAAAGATTATTCCTCGAAGGTTTTTAGCAATGACGTGAGTCTGAAACAGCCCTATTATTACGTTAATGTAACCTCACGGCACAACCCGGAAGCAGCACCTGAAGGGCATGAAAACCTTTTTATTTTGGTTCCTG
>RZYD01000044.1 GCA_009930445.1 Bacteroidia bacterium
CCTTCGCATCGTGCTACCGGTAAGATTTTTGGTGAAGTGCCGGTAATAAAAAGTGCCTCAGCTTTTTCAAGTATTTCCTGATAATCCCAGGCTTTCTCAGTCACCGGAATTCCTGATCTCCTGGCGAGTTGAATCACTTTATTGCGGGTTATCCCTTCAAGGATTATGTTTACTGGCGCTGTATAGAGTGTCCCGTCCTTAATAATGAAGAGGTTCGACCGTGATCCTTCTGTGACTTGTCGGTGCTGGTCGACAAGAAAAATCTCGAAAAGATTTTTTTCCCTGATGATGTCATTAGCCCTTTTCCTGAGTTGAGACTGAATGATTTTTGCTTCCGGATTTTTTCGCTCTGCGAAAAATAAGCCGGTCGAAACTCCTTTTTCGTATTGCGCTGGCGTTGGATACATGTGCGGAATAAATGAAGCATAAAGTCGTATCTGTTGGTTGTCGATTTCGAGATTAAGCTGAATGTTTCCCGTTTCCCTGTTGTTTTTTTCTACCAGATTCCGGAAAATGGAAACCAGTAGCGAACTATCTGGTAAGGCTTTTGTATAACCGACTTTATAAGCGCTTTGAGCCAATCGATGCATGTGATCCGCCAGGAACAACGGAACTCCCTCCATAACCCGGACAACTTCGTAGATTACCTTAAGGCCTTTTTTATCGCTATAATGACAGGGTTCGCCGATAAGGTAGGAATTGTTGCAAAAGATAACTTCTGTATTGCTCATTTTCCGTTTCTTTTTGCAAATCTACATTTGTTTTTACTGTTGTCCGGTAAATTTTCAAGATTTCTCCTTTTGGTCGAAATCACAGGGATTTCGTGGTTTTCTTTAATGGACGGGGTTTGTTCCGGCTTTGCTGTAAAATAAACCATCCATTAAAACTATTAAGTAACTGTCAACCCGAATGGAGTGAGGAATTTCAGATCAGGAGTCTGGATATATTCAGTTTTTACCGGACAATATTGATATGTTTTATAGATATTCTGTATTTTCGTACCCTGTTTCATTAAAACATAGACCGATGATTTCACTGGAATTGGGCATTGGAAGCCGCGTAAAGCATAAAGATTATAAATTGGGCGTTGTTGTGCAGGTTTGGGCTGATGTATACGATATCACATTTATCGAATTCGGAATACAACAACTTCGGAAGGATGATCCCGATCTTGATATGATCGACTTGGTGAGTGATCCGGAAGATCGTGTCAGTTATTCTGCAATAGAAAAAGCATTGCGTCAGATTATTCTTGATTATTCTGATTTTCATCCGCTTACAGAAATCGGCAGGAAGTGGATGGGAGGAACCCTGGTGCTTCAGCCCCATGATCGATCTTTACAGTCAAAAGAGATTCCCATCGAAACATTTTTTCATAAGATTGTGATGGTGCGCGACCGGCTGCGTTTGATGGAACAACGGATTAATGCCAGTGCACTTTCAACCGAGGATAAAGTGAACCTTCAGCAGTACATTACCCGAATCTATGGGAGCCTGACTACATTTAATGTCTTGTTTGATGAAAAAGCGGACTATTTCGTGGGAGAGAAAATCTGTTAATTTTTTTTGGGGTAAAGGCTGGCAGATAATAATATGCAGGATCAGACGTTAGTTTGAGGAACACAGAAATAATTGATGTAAACACAAAAGCTACGATACGTGAGAAGATATTGGATTTTTGCCGGGCTAATAACGATGGTTATTTCATTACAGGCTCAGGTAGGGGGTAAGAGTACTTATAGTTTTTTAAACCTGAATAACTCCGCCCGAATAGCAGCGCTCGGAAGCAATATTGCCTTTATTCAGGACCAAGATTTATCGTTGGCCGTGGCAAACCCTTCTTTTCTGACGCCGGAATATGACGGTCAGTTATCGCTGAGTTTTGTGGATTATTTTTCTGATATTAATTATGGTTTTGCTAGTTATTCGCGTGATTTTAATCAGATTGGAACCTGGGCTGCCACAATGCAGTTTATTAATTACGGACGGTTTTCGTATGCCAATGTTTCGGGTGACAGGGAGGGCGAGTTCTCCGGATCGGAATTGGCTGCAACCCTGGGCTGGGGACGACAGTTGACCCCGCTGTTTACTATCGGCGCTAATTTGAAAATGATTTATAGCGGGCTTGAGCAATATACTTCGTACGGATTGGCTGTGGATGTGGCCGGAACATATTTTCAGGAAGACAAGGGCCTGACTGCCTCGTTGATTATTAAAAATGCCGGCCTGGAAATTGCTAAAAATTATGAAGGGGACAAAAATTCTCTTCCTTTCGAGATACAGGCCGGTGTGAGTAAAGCACTGGAACATCTTCCCTTTCGATATTCCATTATTTTAACCCATCTCGAAAACTGGCAGCTTCGGTATAACGATCCCTATGATCCTGTCCTTCGGGTTGACCCTATCACCGGAGAAATAAATGAAAGAACCGCTGCTGCAAAAGCCGGAGATGAACTTTTACGTCACATTGTGATTGGAGGTGAACTGACTCCTGCGAAGTTTCTTTCCCTGCGTGTGAGCTACAACTATCAGCGGCGCCAGGAGATGAAAATCTATGATGCCAAAGGAATGGTAGGTTGGTCGTGGGGAATTGGCCTTCAGGTGAGCAAGTTCAGGTTTTCCTATGCACGATCAGCGTTCCATGCGGCTGGTTCACCTAATTATATTACGATCAGTACGAATCTGAACGCATGGTAGTGTGTTAATGCTCAGAGCCAACGTTCGTTCCTGATTTTTCTTTCATTTTTTCAATTTCAAGTTTAAGTAAGGCAATCTCCTGCGCCAGATTTTTGTTCGATGAGCTTAGCCGTGAAATTATTGTGCTGTATTCAATCAGTATTAAAAACAGGGATAACAGCATTACGATAAAAAGGGCTGCGGGTGGATAACTGATTCCCAAAATTTTAGCAACAAAATCAAGTCCATTTTGCCAAATAGAAAAAACCAGAAAAATAATGCCAAAGAAAAGCCATAAAAGTGAATATTCTTCCTTAATCCTTTTCTTCCTGATCAGATTTAAAATTACACCAAGAAGTACAATCGAAGTGAGAATAGCAATGATCTGAATCCTGTGTGTGATAATTATATTATTTTCCATAACCTTTATTTTTTTATCTGAGCTCTGCGAAGTGAGGCCATAATCATACTTAAAAGAACTTTTGACATATAGTAGGGACCTTTACAGATGGGGATTGATGATATTCCTCCCTGACGTTTTTGCATTTGCGTGAAAACCTCTTTAATTGTGAATCCATTTCTCCCTAATAGGATTATTACTTCAGGTTCAGGAAAATCAATGGGATAATTATTCGACAAAAAGTGAAAAGCCCTGGCGTTGTATGCTCTAAATCCGGATGTATGATCTGTAATCTTTTGCCGTATCAGGATTAAACTCACTATTTTAAATATCCAAATCCCTAATCTTCTCAACCAATGAACCCCGTAGTTTTTGTCGAATTTTGAGTTGAAACGTGACCCGATACCAACATCTGCTTCTCCGGAATGAACAATTTTCAGTACTTTTGCAACATCATCCACTGAATGTTGCCCATCGCCATCTACCTGTATCGCATATTGATATTTTTCCCGTACTGCATATTTGAATCCGGTTTGCACTGCACCACCTATCCCCAAATTATAGGGAAGATCAATCACAATGGCTTTGGCTGTTGATTTGGCCAGCTCTGAAGTATTGTCCGTTGACCCGTCGTTGACTACGACAATATCCCATGCTGAATTTGCTGAATATAGTGCATTAATCACAGAATCAATTGTTTCCGATTCGTTAAAGGCTGGTATAATGATTAATGTTTTGTTCATTGCTTCTGTTTTGATGGGTTGTAGAAATTTTTTTAAGATAACTGTTTTTGCTTCGGTGGTTTTTCAGGGGCTAAAGCTGGTATGGTTAATTGATGTTTTTAAATTGTCGATTTTTTTTTCAAGTGTCTTGGATGGATATGTTGAAAGTACACGTTGGTAATCGGCAATGGCTTCGTGAAAGGCTCCGGATTGTTCATATATGTATCCTCGCTTTATGAAGTTCTTTGCCGTTGGGTGAATCCGGATGGCTTGATTAATGGCTTCTAATGATTGAGAAAAACGGTTGTGTTCACCATATAGGTTGGCCAGGGTATAGAAAATCATTTCATTATCAAAATTACTTTTTGCGGCTTCTTCAAGTAACGTGATGCTTTTATCCGCATTACCCAAAAGATCTTCCAGCACAGCAATATTGATAAGATAATTCAGCTTATTGGGCTTTTGATGATAGGCATGGGTGTAGTTTTTTATTGCGCGAAGGTAATCCCCTTTCTGATGATACAAATACCCAAGCTGCGCGTAAGCCTCGGTTTTTTCCGGATTCATCGTAATCACTTTTTCAAACAGTTCACATGCTGTTTCCGGATCTTTATGGAGGTATAGATTAGCAAGATTAAACAGGGCTACAGGATTGCTTCCTGAGCCAGATCGCACTGATTTATTAAAACAGTAAATCGCATGGGCTGTGTCGCCTAGATTGTAATAGGCTGCACCGATGTTGTCGTATGCTTCATAATAGGCAGAATCCAGCATGAGGGCTTTTTCTCCGGCCTTAATTGCCCGGTCAGGATCGGATGTCAACAGCGCATACGATAAATTATTCCATGCACGTTTGTTTTTTTTGTTTTTTGTCACCGAATCCTGCCAGATTGTCTCCATACTTTTCCAGTCGTTTATCCTAACAACGGAAGCTGCACCATACGAACTCACAATTAGTACGGTGAACAAAAGGAGGTTATAGGGTTTTTTAATAGGCTGAAATAGAAGGGTTCCGATGATAAAAAATAATCCGGTAAGTGGTAAGTAATTCCTGTGTTCTACCATAATATCGCTGATTGGAATCAGACCTGATTCAACACTGTGGGCTGCATAAAACCAAAGAATTCCAATCCGGATGGCCGGATGCCCGTTTTTTTTAAAAACAGCCCATCCAATCGCTGCCAGATGAATTCCTAAGGCAAAAATATCCCTTATGGATAACATTCCCTGATACCCGGGAGCAACATGATCGATATTTAGCCCGTAGGGGATAAATACCATGCGTATGTATTGCAGCATGACAGTCCATTGTGATACGAAATATCGCAGAGGCGAAAGAGTTGTTTTCATTAACCCAATGTCTGTGAAAATCACGAACCCCAGAATGCCTATTGCCGTAATTATCAGGAATAGGATCCTAAATATCCATTCTCTTTTTCTGTTTGCTGAGTAAAGTGTGAATTCCAGCATGATAATGAGCAAGAGAATGACTGCTGCATTTTGTTTTGACATGATCCCAAGGAGCATGGCTATCAATGCGAATAGATAGCACAAGCCGGTTAGCAGGATGGATTTTTTTTCTCCGTAGGAATCTCTGCCTTTAATGTATAACAGCAGGGCAGAAAATGTAAAAAATGCTGACAAGAGGTTCATTCGCTGAATAATATAAACTACCGATTGGATTTGAATAGGATGAACCAAAAAAATTCCGGCAATAAATAACGCTGTGATTTTGTTTTTATCCGCCTGTTTGTCGTCGAAGCCAATGGTTTTTGTAATTATTTTCAGGAAAAGAAAATAAACAAGGACTCCATTAATGAAATGAAGAATGATATTTATCCATCGATGGCCCTGAGGTTGATTATCATTCAGGAAACTGGTTAATGTGAAGGTGAATTTTGAAAAGGGACGATGCCAGTGTGTTGCCCAGAACGAAACATCCTTGTAAGGATCAATGCTTGAAATGTGCTGGTTATCAGCAATGTGAATAATATCATCGAATTGATAACTATAGGCAATTGAAGGTATATAAATAACAATTCCCCATGCAATGCAAATTAACATACTAATCCATAGTGCTTGTTTTTGATTCATCTGAGATTCAATGTTTTTAGCAGGTTATAGATTACAATCGTTCTAAAAGTAAGTATTTTATGGAAAACATGAATTATTTTTTGGTTGGAAAAGTTGCACATAACCCTGAATTGTTCGTCGAACTGGGCTTTAAATGCAGTTTCGCTTTTTGATGATGAATGTCTTCGGAATTGGGCAAGCCATTCTGGAACAATGGCAGGTTTTTCGTTGGCGGCCATACGAAGCCATAATTCATAGTCCATTGTATAGATTAGCGATTCATTCAGGAATCCGGTTTGAAGGAGAAAATCTTTTCGAAAAAAAACAGCCGGTTGTGAAATAAAATTTTCGAGTAATAACTTTTTATATTTGAACTTTGATTGCCTCCGGTTTTTATACCAAGTTATGAATTTTCTGATTTCGATGTTGTTATCATCAATTATAAAGCATTTCCCATACATCCATTTTATGTTTTTATTTTTTTTGAAGGTTTCATGCACTATTGCCAAAGCGTTTTTACAATATAAATCATCGGCATTCAACCACCCTAAAATATCTCCGGATGCCATATGGAATCCTTTGTTAAGCGCATTGGCTTGGCCTGTATCGGCCTCCCGGATGATTGTTATTTGCTTGTTGAAGTCCTCCAGAATGGTGGGAGTTTCATCGGTAGAATTTCCATCCACAATGATATACTCAAGCGTAAAATCTCCTTTTTGATGAAGTACACTCTCCATGGTTTTTTGGATATACATCCCCTGATTAAATGAAGGTGTTATTATGCTGATTTTCAATTTTTTAGAAGTTTATTATACAGTTGAATATGGGATTGCGCTATGATGGAACTATCAAAGTTTTCGACACAATGTTTTCGTGCATTCTTTCCCAATGCTTCCGGGTTGTTATTTAATACCCATTGTATTCCTTCGGCCAATGATTCAGTACTGAAAGGAGAGGCCAGAAATCCGTTTTTAAGGTGGGTGATCAGATCTGCCGGGCCGTTTGTATTAAATGCTACCACTGCTGTACCGCAGGCCAAAGCTTCGGTTACAGTTTGTCCAAAAACTTCCTGACGGCTCGGAACCACCATGACATCAGCAGCGCTATATAAGTAGTTGAGCATCCTATGATTGTGAATGTAAGGGTAATGAATTATAGAAAATTTTTGTTTGTGAAGTTTTGTTGTTGAACCAAATACAATAAGTTGGAAGGATTTGCTGTCAAGATGACTGAGTCCCTCCAGCAGGAGGTCAAACCCCTTAAGTGGATTACTTGTTGCGCCCATAGCGCCGAAAAGAATGATAGTCTTTTCCCGGTTTGCCTGAATTGCGTTTCGCGCTTCATTTTTCTCCAGGGGAACAAATGCTGTGGTATCAATTCCATTGGGAATAACAGTGACCGTGTGATATTGCGTAATCGGTGATTTTATTAATGTATCGCGCAGCCATGTGCTAGGGGCGATAATTTGAAGGTCGGGATGTGCATCAAAAAATGCCTGTTTTCGTTGAAAAACACGATAGCTTAAATCGTTAGGGGTATGATGGCGAAAGAGTGGGCAGTTGCCACATCTATCAAAAAGTCGTTCACATTCCCCCGGATAGCTGCATCCTCCGGTTATTGGCCAGAAGTCATGAAGCGTCCAGACGACTGGACGTGAAGGAATTTTTTCGGGAGCAAAATCCATATATCCTCCCTGCATCCAGTTGAAGTGAACAATATCTGGTTGCGCTTTTTCAATCTGCCTGTAAAGTAAGTTTGAGGTCAGTTTTGCCGGGAAGTAAGTATTTCGCGTGTAGGTATGCGCATATCCTGCTGCAAAATCAAGATAAGGCTGTATCGGGACCAAGGGGTTCACCCATGGCGAAAAAAAGGTAGTCCGACTTTTTTTATTCCTTTGCTGTGTGAAAAGCATTGTTTCAGGAATATGCTTTTTTAAAGCTTCATATAGACGCAATACGGCTTTAGCAGCTCCGCCTTTTTTGTAGTATGTGTTAAATAACACCGGTTTCATTTGACAAATTTACATATGCTTTCCTGTTTTCGTTATGAAATTACGGAAATTATATGAAAATGTTGTTAACAAATAGGTTTTGTATTCAACCTGATCCTTGGATTTTCCTGATTATTCTCGCTATTCCGAAAATCACAATAAATACCATTACTATGGTTGCACCGGAGGGTAAACTCCAGAAATAGGATAAAAAAAGCCCGGTGACTGCTCCTGTTATACTTATTAATGTGCTGTAGATCATAATTTTAAGGTAGTTGTGCGAGAACAGGTTAACGATTGTGGGCGGAATCGTAAGTATGGAAATAACCAAAATGATCCCTGCAATTCGAATATTAAGTACCAAAATAAGAGCGGAGAACCCCATTAAGATGTAATTGAAAAGCCGTACCGGAAGTTTGTTTGTTTCTGCATAGGCAGGATCATAGGAAACAAAGAGTAACGTAGGGTAGAAAAGAATAAAAAAGAATAGTAAAATGGCGTTTGCTGCGGCTAATGCAATCAGGTCGGTACCGGAAACTATCAAAATACTTCCAAATAAATACCCTGTCAGATTTGGGGCATATCCCGGCGTAAGGTAGATAAAAATAATTCCCAGGGCCATCCCCAATGACCAGAAGATTCCAATGGCGCTATCTTCGCGGATGCGTGTTTTATACGACATGTACTCAATACCCAGTGCCGAAAGGACTCCGAACAGAATAGCCCCCGCCACGGGTGATATACCCAGAAAGTAGCCTAAACCTATCCCGCCGAAGGAGCTGTGCGACACCCCTCCGGTGACAAAAACCTTGCGTTTCGAAACGATCCATGTGCCTGCTATGCCACTGCTTATACCTGCTAATATGCTGGCAAAAAGCGCTTTAATGAAAAATGCGTATTCCAGTGGGTTATTCATGGCTTTGGGTGTGTGTTTTTAATACCGTGTGCGGAATATCTCCGTGGGTGATAATTTGGATCGGACAATTATAGGTGGCAAGTTGTTTTTCTGTTATGATATTGGATGGATGGAAGAAGAGTGTTTCGTTTACACAGGCAATGGATTTTATATAGTACGAAATGGTCCCTACATCATGGGTGACCAGAATAATTGCTTTCCCTTCTTCATTGAAGGCTTTTAGGTTTTCATATAATTCATGTTCAAATTTATTGTCGACATAAGTGTTGGGTTCATCCAGTATTAATATTTCCGGATTGGAAGCCAGCGCCCGGCTTAGCAGCGCGCGTTGCAATTGTCCGCCGCTAATTTCTCCAGCCGGTTTTTTTCGTATGTTCTCAATGCCCATTTTTTTCATCAGAAAATGCGCCCGTTCCCTTTCTTGCTTTGTATATCGGTGTAACACGGCATTCCCCGAAAGAAAACCTGAGAGTACAATATCGGTAACACTTACAGGAAATCGTTTGTCGAAATCATTTAATTGCGGTAAATAGCCAATGGTTTTTTCTTTCGAAAGCCGTATTTTATCTCCAAAAATAACTTTTCCACTTTGGGGTTTAATTATACCCAGAATTACCTTTAAAAGTGTAGTTTTTCCTCCGCCATTTGGTCCGATAACACCAATGTAATCACCCGGGTTAACGGTCAAATTTACGTTTCGTAATACGATCGAATTTTGATATCCTGCGGTTATGTCTTTGAGTTGAATCAGCATCGTTAATTTATAAATGCATCGGTTACCTGATGAATCGTTTCACTCCATGCGGAGGAAAGCGGGTCAAATACAATTACCCGTGAACCTGTTTCTTCGGCAATAATATGGGCAAAATTAACATCAAATTGTCGCTGAATAAACATCAGTTGAATCTGGTTTTGTTTCGCCTGGCCGATGAGAGCATTCAGGTAATCAGGGGAGGGGTCTTTGCCTTGAATTTCAATGGGTATCTGCACGAGATCATAATCACGGGCGTAATAGGAGAGGGCCGGATGGTAGATTAAAAATGAATTCCCTTTAACTGGTTCTATCGCATTTTGAACGTACTGGTCTACTTCTTCCATTTTTTTCATTATCTGTATGAAATTCGCTAAAAATTCTTCTTTATTTTCTGGATAATATTTCAAAAGAGCCGCATAGATGTTTTTAACTAGAATAATCGATTGTTTCGGCGACATCCACATATGTGGGTCGATGCCCTGTTCATTCCCGTGTTTATGCCCGCCCGAAATCGGCGTGATTCCCTGGGTAATGTTGATGATTTTCATTTCCGGATAGTCGCTCGAAATGTTGCGCAGTATCGTGAGTTCAAAACCCAGCGCCTCGAGTGAAAAATAGAGTTTTGTTTTTCCTAGCGATTTAAGTTGTTCTGCTGTAGGTTCGTAGGCCGAAGGTGGCATTCCATCAGGAACCATCGTGTTGATAATAAAATTATCCCCGGTAAGTTCCGAAATGAATTCTGCCAGTGGAAGCACTGTGGTGGTAATAATGTGTTTACCGGATTGTTCCCTGTCTGACCCGGCACATCCTGTAACGAAAAAAAATGCAGATACCAAAAGTGATCGCGTAAAAAATGATTTCATTGTGGTTATATTTCCTTTGCGAAATTAATTGAATGTTTGCAATGCTAAACAACAAAATCCTATCTTTGTTAAAAAGAACATCCTGATATTTTATCACCAACGCAATAAAGTTATGACACGATTTGTACAACTATTTTCCCCGCATGTGATTTATATCGCAATAGGGATCCTGCTGGCAGGAATATTTTTGTTTTCCTGTAAAACTCCCGACTCACCATCTGCTGATCTTCCCGACAAAACCCGTGTGATTCATCCGGACTGGTCGAAGAATGCCACCATTTATGAAGTCAATATACGGCAGTATTCTGAAGACGGCACTTTTGAAGCCTTTACACGTTCTATTCCAAGGCTGAAGGAAATGGGAATTGATATTCTTTGGTTGATGCCGGTGTATCCGATAGGCGAAAAGAACCGGAAAGGACCGCTGGGAAGTTATTATGCAGTTCGTGACTATCAAGGGTTGAATCCTGCGTTTGGAAATGCAACAGATTTTCATGCGTTGATTGAGGTAGCGCACGCCCACGGCATGAAAGTGATTCTTGATTGGGTCGCAAACCATACCTCCTGGGATCATCCATGGATAATTGACCATCCCGATTGGTATACCCGGGATGAATCCGGAAATATGGTGGCTCCTTTCGATTGGACTGATGTCGCCGATTTGAATTATGATAATCCGGAAGTGCAGGATGCGATGCTTGATGCTTTGCGTTATTGGGTGAATGAATTTGATGTGGATGGGTATCGGTGTGATGTCGCTGGTATGGTTCCTGTTGAATTCTGGAACCGTGCCCGCAAAGCGCTTGATGCCATTAAGCCTGTTTTTATGTTGGCTGAAGCCGAAGAGCCACATTTACTTGTTGATGCTTTTGATATGGAATATGGCTGGGAGTTTCATCATATTATGAATTATGTAGCAAAAGGTGACCTGAATTGTGATTCGATTGAAGCCTATTTTGTGCGGCAATCTGAACGAAAACCCTCAGGTGCTTATAAAATGAATTTTACCTCCAATCATGATGAAAATTCATGGAATGGTACTGTTTGGGAACGTTTGGGTGATGGGGCTTATGCTTTTGCTGTGCTTTCCGCAACTGTTCCGGGAATGCCTTTGGTTTATACCGGTCAGGAAGCAGGGCTTGACAAACGGCTTGCGTTTTTCGACGCTGATCCGGTACAATGGCAGCAGCATCCTTTCATTGATTTGTATTCGACTCTTTTTACGCTAAAACATAATAACCAAGCCCTTTGGAATGGTGATTTTGGAGGTCCGCTACAACGTTTGTCTGCTTCTAATCCGGCTGAATTATTTGCTTTCACTCGCGAAAAACAAGGGCAGAAAGTGGTGGTTATGCTGAATCTCTCAGCCAGCAAGGGTACTTTTACCATTCATGATGAGCGTCTTGCTGGCAGATATACGGATTTGTTTACTGGTGATATGGTTGAGATGACTTCTAAAGAAGAAATACAATTGGAGCCATGGGCGTATCAGGTTATTTATAAATAATTGACTCAAGTTTTGTACTTTCCTTTTCGCTTCACGTTTACTAACGAATAGCCAATATTCAATAAACCGGAAGTAATTTTCAATGTAGTAGGAAAACCAAAGAGTTGAATATTCAATATTCCCTAATGATTATTTTTTATTGGAGAGAATTCAAACAGACGAATATCCAACCTTTACGTAAATGAAGGCAAAAAAAGTAAAACCATAAATATTCAGCATGGGAAGGATACATTTTCCCGATTATTAACCCCTTGATAAATCGACGCGCCTTTATTGCACGGGGTAGTTGTTCATATTCACTGCCATCATGGCTATGGAGTATTGCGATTCTTCCGACCCGATCGACAATTGAGGAGCATGAAATCCTATGCTATTCAAATAAATAACCTGAACACCTACCCGATAACCTGCTACGATCAAACATGTTATGAATGATGATGTAGGAGACTTAAGTGACTGATTAATCAAATATTTTTTTCTCCAATATAATTTCTTCCGGGCTTTTTTGTAGTCGACGGGCAATGGGCTTGTCGGCATCGGAAAGATCATATTTTGCCAGGTCACCCAAAGCTACCCATTCCATTTTTTGATGGCTGTGAA
>RZYD01000381.1 GCA_009930445.1 Bacteroidia bacterium
AGAGAGTGGTGAGAGGTATAGTATATTTTCACGTAAAGCGACTAAAAGATATGGTAACACGTTGGAGGAGATTACTAATCAGGCTAACAATGGGACATTAGAGAATATATTATATAATGATGTAGGGACAATAAAAGATTCAAATAAAAAATTTAGGGTGGTTATAAGTAAGAACTACAATACAGCATTAGAAAACACGTATGGTAAGAAGTCATACGAGGTATTAAAAAGCATCTTGAATAAGCCAGATAGATGGGTGGAAGGTGATTATATTTGTGAGGACAGGAACGGGAACATAACCAAGAAAAAAATATGATAGTTAATAGGTATAAATATTATTTTGAATTTGGGTTATCCCGGTATGAAGTTTATCCTATTGAAGACATAGAGATATCAGGGGAGAAATATTCAAAAGAGGGTGTATGTGTTGCATTCCGTAAAAGCATTGAGAAGGTTATAATAAGCAAAAACGGGGTATTACCATCAAGGGATATATTTATTCAGGATGAGTCATCAGTAGTATATGAAAAATTGGTTATGCTGTGGGCTGATGAGATGATGTGGAGTGAGCGTTATTATTTTATTGTTTATGATACGTGTTTTGAAAAAGAGGAAAAATATATTTTTAATGTTATTGATTGTAATTTTAACTATGATTATGGCACAGTAGAGATAGAATTTAAAAACCGTGATGCTTATTTTATTATAGATGAAAAAGGGGATCAGGTAATTAATTTATTTGATACAATATCTTATAGTCAAAGGAAAAATGTAGCATTTGATATTAAACCTGTGGCCACAGGGGACATAGAGTTTTATACGTCCTTTGGTGAGGATAATTGGTTTTATGATTTGTCACCTACTTATGATGATTTTGTAACCATAGAGGGGACTCAAGTAAAAGTAAATGCTATCTTAACTTCAAAAATAAAGCCTCCTTTTAGCTTTGGATGGCAATTTGATAAATCAGAGGAGCGATGGTATGCCAACCCGGGAGATTATAGTAATGGGTTTATTTTCGGATGGGATGTTATTGCGGCTAAGATTCCTTCTGTTGTCACTAATATAAATCAATGGGTATTAAATTATGCCAAAACACAAGGGATTAAAATAGTAGTACGTTGGAACAATTATTATAATACCACTCTCTGCTTCAATTATGTTATTATCTTCGGGTATGGATTTTTATCGCATAAAACGGTGAGGATGGATAATGCCGTATTACTATCTGATGCGATGGAAGTAGTATGTGGAGAGTTAGGATTAACGGTGGATGCACATTGGGCAGGGATATTTTTTAATGTTCCACAACAATTGTTAATGCAAAAATCTGACTTTAAACGGTATGAGGTAAGTAATAATGCCACTAAATTTAATGTGACATTTAATGAATTATTAGCTGCAATAAGGACTATCTCTAATGTTAAATGGTGGATTGAAGGGGATACAATATATTTCAGACCGATATATTATGTGAACATGAACCTGCCGAAGCGTGATTATAGAAACTTCAGGGTAGATAATATATTTAAGGTAGAATATCAGGATATACCTTATAAAGAGAAATGGGTATTTATGGAGCAGGGTAGTTTTAATTTTAATATTGATACCTGTATATATAATAGGAGTATAAAAAGTGTGGTAGAGGGGAATGAACAGGAATATTCAGCCAGTAAATGTACCGTGGATTTATATTATATTATCTATAATATAGATGAAATATCTGATGATGGATTTGTATTATTATCTTGTGACACGGTAACTGATGGGTATAAAATAAGATATTATAACGATTATCCTAATGGGGAATTTTCTACACGTAATATTCAGGATAAGCGATTTTGTTATAACCGCCCATTAAAAAAATATTATTATGATGAATTAGGGAGTGAGTCTGTTATCGCAAAATCTACAGAGCCATTAGTACAGATAGAGATAAAAAACATACGTTTAGAAGACGAGGATGAGTTTAACCCACAAAAAATAGGGGTTATAAAGGTATATAGTGAAATAGAAAAAAAGAATATAGATGTTGACTGTTATGTTTATAGCTATCAATATAACACAAAAACAAGAGTATTAAATTTAATTGTAAGAGCACAAGTAATATTATGACAACACTATCTCAAATGATTACTTATATGACTCCACGTCACGGCAGGGATATTGGGTGGGTATGGTTAAAAACAGCATTAGAGAGCCTTAGTGATGCCACTAATGCAGTCGATAATAAGTATAGAGTCATAAGTATTGAAATTACCGGGGGAGAGGAATATGAATATGAATTTACTACTCCTATGGATAATGTAAGCTATATAATACCGAATTTATGGGCTGAGACACCTAAAGGTTCGGCAGTAAAAGTAACCATAACAAATAAGACAAAAGATGGATTTAAAATCAGCAGTAGGAAAGATTGTACTTATGAGTCTGTTGCTTTCCTCGTTAGTTAGCAAGGCACAATACCAAATTGAAGCGGACACAGTATTTGCAGATAGTACAGTGGTAACGCCTAAAATATTATTAGGGATAGACACATTGGTAAGGGCATATATATCAGATAATCAGGACACGATAATAATCGCAAATAACGATACGATTATAGTATCTGATATAATAGTGTGGTTGCGTGATAGAGATAC
>RZYD01000382.1 GCA_009930445.1 Bacteroidia bacterium
AAGAGTAATCCGAGCAGACCACACCGTTTTCCCGCCCGATTTGCGTTTGAGTGGCATAAAGCGTCTCCAAAGCCTCTATCAGCTTGTTTTCAAAGAACAGGAGCTTTCGACGAAGCTTTATCCCGCCGTAAAGTTGGTAATTGCGGTATATAGTCGCCAAGCTGGTGCCGGTCAAAGTCGCCACCTCGCCAATAGATAACCGACGCCCAAAACGTGCTTCAAACGGACAATTCACGAGATCCCCCCAATTCGGGTACAAAATAGGTTTCTCCCAATGGGCTGAAATCAATCCTCTGATAAACGATTGAGAATCGTAGAAAAACGGCGAACTGCGATACATCCCAAAAAAAGAGTTATATTCTGCTGGTTATTATTAATGTTCCTCTCAATAGCATCTCGCTGAGATTTCAAATTTTCTTCAGTTTCATGAATTGAAAGAACGACATACTCAGAATGAATTCCATACTGACCACCTTTTAAAACGTATGTTATTGTTCGAAAAAGTGGCATGTCGATCAAAAATCTATTTGTTGGCTCGATGCAATGAAGAATAAGAACGTCACCAACCTGAAAATCACGATCATTGTAACGAACTTCGCATGTCTTTTCTCCGGTGAATAAACTGTGATAATATTCTGGTTTAACTTTCAATTCATGCTCCATAAATCACCTCCGATAAAATTTTTATTTAAAGGCAATTAAAACCTAAAACATTCTGACCTGAAATTTGTTCACCCTCGTTAGAGCTTCAAACTAACAGGTCACGAGTTCCCCCCAATTCCGGTACAGAATAGGTTTCCCCCAATGGGCTGAAATAATAGCCTCGACGTTGCAATGCCTCGTCTACAGCCTCCGAAAATTGATCATCGTCATAAATGGCGGAATCCTTCACTAATGACAGAAATTCATTGAATATCTTGGTCCGTGATTCTGTGAGTGGGCCAAGAGGGTCACGGATTCTGAAATGGGCCGCCCCGTTCGTGGCCGTAGCAATGAAAGACGCCACGGCCTGGGCCATTTTCAACGCGCAGGCCCGCTCATATTCTTCGGGGCGCTTGTCCACGTAGTGCTTCCGGAAATCCTCCGTGAAATGCTCGATCAGGAAATCAAACTCGGGAACGTAGGAGCAGCGCGACTTGTTCGAGTCGTCCAGAACCTTGATATTCCACAGACCGAACAGCCGCTTCTGGATCGCGCGTTGACACCGCAGAAAGGCACGGAGGGAATTGACCTTCCAGGACTTCAAAAAATCCCGCCGGATTTCATATTCCACGCGCCAAATCGGTGCTTCCAGGGAAAAACCCATCTGGCGCCATACGTCTTGCCAATAGAGCTTGCCCGGGACCGTCTTGGACTCGGAAAGCTTGTCATAGCACCGGACCTTGTAACCCACGGTCGTACCGATCCCAAAAAGGCGGTATGTGATGTCATCATTCTTGCGACGGTCCGAGGAATCACGCAATTTCGTTTGAATGGCGAAGTTGGCGCGATCATCGAGATAGCGGGAGAAATCCGCCTGGAAATCGAAACACAGGTCAACCTGGGACAGCTTGAGCGTTTTCCCTGGTCGGCTGATCCCCAAATACTTGAGGATATTACAGCACCGCATATAAACCTTGTCATAGCCTTCTCGTTGAAGGACTTCCGAGGAAAAGCGAATAAAACAATTCGGCTTGAGAATCTTGGAATCCGTGTAATAGATCGAAATACCGTCTGACACCAAACCGAACCGATACCGGACTATCCCCGTATCCGTCGGGAATAACCATTTCGGCATTTTCCCATGGCAAGACTGAAGGTCTACCATGTAGTTCTGTGTTTCATCATCCAAATTGGTGGTGAAGCACATGGTGTCGATGGAATTACAAACTAACACTGTTTCTCGTTTGGTTTTACTTCAATGAAATCGCAAAGTGTTTTGGCTTTCTTTATCTCTCGAAACCGACCATTGATAAGATAGCCCGAATAGTATTTCGGCACTTCCTCAAAATATCGCTTACACTTAGGACAACGATATTGATTTAATGGCAGGAATCGCCCGTAGCTATCAAAGCAAAAGCTCCGAGCCGGAGACATTTGTCCGCATAGACAGCATTTCAGTTGTATCTCTTCCACTTAATCCTCCATGAGAAAGAGTTTCTATCCTCTTTGTCGCTCTTTGAGCTATTGCTTCACATCCTTGTTGAATAGCGTAAAGCATTGATACCTCATCAAACCTTTCAAGCTCTTTGATTTTCACTTTTGAAATCGCAATTATTAAATCTATAAGTGTTTCATTTTGTGACATAAACGAGTTTTGATACATGGTTTCACCTCTTTGTGGGTTTGGGCGTTTCCCTTCGGGACCGGGCTGGAATCTGGCAGCCGCTCGAAGACTCACGGGCCAGACTAAGCCCCGGCCCAGGGCTGCCGGGTCTTAGCCCTTCGGGTTCACATCCCTAACGCGAAAGGCAACGCTTACGCCGGAAGATCCCGGCTCGATTTCCGCTTGCAAGAACGTTCCAGACTTCCGCAAGCTACAGTCTGGCACTGTTCTTGCCGCTCCAATCTCGAATAACGCCGTAATAGGTATGAAATTTCCACCCCCCCGCCCCTCAAAGGGGTGTGAAGGCCCGGGGGGGTGGAAATTTAAGGCA
>RZYD01000383.1 GCA_009930445.1 Bacteroidia bacterium
TATTACAGGTTTCAGCCATTGAAAACGGAACCGTCATCGATCATATCCCAACAGAAGCCGTTTTTTCCGTAATCAAATTCCTTGGCCTGGATGCATGCAATAGTCCCATAACTTTTGGAACCAATCTCGATAGTAAAAAATTCGGGAAAAAAGGAATTATTAAAGTCAGTAACCGCTATTTTGAAGACGACGAAATAAATAAAATTGCCCTTGTGGCACCCTCCGCATCTTTAATTGAAATTAAAGACTTTATGGTAATTGCAAAAAAAACGGTACAAATTCCGGATATTATCGAAGGGTTTGTTAAATGCTTTAACCCCAAATGTATAACAAATCATCAAAAAGTACCCAGAAAGTTTTACGTAACCGATAAAGAAAATCTGAAGCTAAAATGCCATTACTGCGAAAAATTCACTAAAAAAGAAAATATTACCATTCTGTAAATAGAACTCACTTCCGCCGGATTTTTTTACCTTGCAGAAAAAACATGGATCCCATTCGCATAGCACTTGTCCATCACAAGCAACCGGAAAATACGCTACTACAACACGGAGAACAACTTGCCCACCTGCTATTTGGAGCCCACTCGTATTGTATTACAGCGCATAATCCGGAGGTTTTACTGTTTATTTCCGGAGGATCGGAACAACAGGCGGTTAGCTATTGTAAAAAAAACAATTTCCCGTTGCTGCTTGCCGGCAGCGAGAATAATGCCTTCGCCGCCGCCACTGAGGTACTCAGCTATTGCCACGAAAAAAAGAATTGGGCGAAACGATTTAGCACCGAACACCCCGATGCAATCAACGAAATACTTGAATATATATGGGTAATACGTCAACTCACAGCCCTCAGAAGCCAAAGCCTAGGACTGATCGGTGATGTGTCTGACTGGCTGGTGAATTCAATCGTTGCCCCCAGGCGACTGGAACAAGTGACGGGAATGAAAATAAAACATTTCCCCTGGCATACCCTGCCCGACCCGGAAAAAGAAACCTGCCCCGAAAACTTTTTATCAGCCTTCACTCATGCTCCTTTCCAATCTATTTACGGCTCAGGAAGCCTCTACGGCCTTTTGAAATCACACATCCTCGCACATCAACTTGCCGGGGTGAGCGTAGAATGCTTCTCGTTGGTAAAAAAGAAACAGATAACGGCCTGTCTGCCACTGGCGCTTCTAAACGCGGAAGGCATTCCAGCGGCATGCGAAGGCGACATGATCAGCCTGACAGGAATGATGCTGATCAAAGCCGTTACCGGCCATATTCCCTGGATGGCAAATATCGTAATGGTTCATGATAACGAAGTTAGGTTTGCGCATTGTACCGTACCACTGAATATGCCTGAAAGCCAAATGATTACAACCCATTACGAAACAGGAATGGGAACAGCCGTAAAAGGCCGGCTACAACAAGGAAATTATACGCTGGTAAGATTCAACAGCCCCTTGACCCAGGTGTTTATCGCAGAAGCCGTCACGAAAGCAGCTCCGGAAATTCCGGAAGCCTGCCGTACACAACTGGTATTGGAGCTAAACAAGTCAGAGGCGCAACTGTTAAGGGATAAACCTTTAGGTAACCACCATTTAATTTTTCCGGGCCATTATGCCCATCGTTTACAAAAAATGGCAGAAGTACTGAATTTAGCGACAAACTTTTCATCATAAGCAATACTACTTGCCGAAATAAAAGAAGTATGAAAACAGTAGTAATCACCGGAGCCTCCAGCGGAATAGGAAAAGCCACAGCAAAATACTTTCATGAGAAAGGCTGGAATGTAGTGGCCACTATGCGAAATACTGCGGATGCCAAAGAACTCACACTACTGAAAAATGTCCTTGTAGTTCAACTCGATGTTACAGAAGAACACTCGATTACAAATGCACTGGAAAACGCCCTCGCGGTATTTGGTACGCTGGATGTACTGGTTAATAATGCAGGCTACGGAATCAGAGGCCCCTTCGAAGCCGCTACAGAATCACAAATAAAACACCAGTTTGAAGTCAATGTACTCGGTCTGATGCGGGTAACAAAAATATTTCTTCCCTATTTCCGAAAACACCGAAAAGGTATTATTATTAATGTATCAAGCCTCGGTGGTCGGGTAACTATTCCGCTTTTTAGCCTCTATCTGAGCTCAAAATGGGCAGTTGAAGGCTTCACGGAAACACTAAGGTATGAATTGCGCCCGTTAAATATCTCGGTAAAACTGATTGAGCCCGGAGCCACTAGAACCGATTTTGCCAGCCGAAGCCAGACCCGGCTTAACACCGATCAGATAAATGAGTACAAGGAATATACGGATAAAGTAGACCAACGGACACAGCAGTTAGCCTCCAGGAACCACTCAGATCCGGAAATTGTGGCCAGAACTATTTTTACTGCAGCCACTGATGGCAGGCAAAAATTACGCTACCCCTGCGCAGGGAAAGCACATATTATTCTTTTCCTCAGAAATATTCTCGGATACCGGCTGTTCATTGGGCTGGTACAAAAATCAATGGAATAAAACATCAACCATTTTCCGGCAGGTTCTATTGGGAATCTGCCAAACGAGTCCCAATAGGTATCGATCTGTAGTCCGAAGACAGGGAATAAAAACCACTGATTCATCTGTTATTATTTTCACATTGTTAT
>RZYD01000384.1 GCA_009930445.1 Bacteroidia bacterium
GCGACAAAACCCTTGGCGGCAAAAAGCTTTTCCGCCGATTCCAGCAACTCGCGCTGGGTCTGAAGAGATTTTTCCTGCTGCTTTCTGGCCACGCTACTTTCTGATCATTGGTCATTTTTTGGATAATGGTCATAAAATGACCTATCGTCATTTTATGACGCAGTAATCCATGCTCCCGCGAGAGTCAATCTCACTCTCCCCTCGGTAACGTGCGTTGCGCGCAAAAAAAGGGATTTTCCAAAAAAAATCGCCTCACCAATTTCGAATTTCGTTTGACACTGAAGCGATAAAGACCAGATAAAACAGGGCAAAAATTTCCGTAAGACAATTTTCCGCAACAGCACCAACCCCGCAGCCCGAAAATAATTCCCACCAATAAACCGAGATTGTTATCCATTCTCAAAAGGCAAATTCACAACGAATATTAAAATAATATTAAAATTCAATATGTTATTAAAAACTAACTACAGATTTTTTGATTTCAAGTTCTTACGCTTACGGCCAGTGACATTGGTTCACTTGTTGCTTTTTGATCCAGAATCCGAATCCCATCTGACGATAAACAGCAGGTTGCTCCAAAAAATGTCGCTCACAATTAATCACAACATGATGGCCACCAATACGGCCCGAAACCTAGCAATGCACTACGGGAACCTAGGTACTACAACCAGAAGGCTCTCTTCGGGATTAAGAATCGGAACTGCTGCCGATGACGCTGCCGGGTTGGCTATCAGCGAACTAGGGAAAGCGAAAGCAGCAACGCTAGCACAAGCGAAGAGAAACATTAAAGATGGTATTTCTTTAGTACAAGTTGCTGACGGCGCACTATCTATTGTCGATGAATCACTGATACGACTTAAAGAACTAGCAGTTCAATCATCAACAGGAACATATAATGCTAAGCAAAGAAAAATCATCTCTTTTGAAATGGAAAATCTTGTATCAGAAATAGAAAGAGGGCAAAAAGATTTAGAATTTAACGGAATAGACATATTCAAAACATATAGTAAAATAGAAGTACAGTCTGGAGAAGAAAATGAAGAAAATATTATAATAAATTTACCAAAAGTAACATCTACTACTCTTGGAAATTTTATGCCGATTGGACAAAAAGCATATAATAAATGCTATATTGATGGAGCACACATCGGTGTTCCCCAAGTAAATTCTGATCTTTCTGAATCAACTGAAAGCACACTTGATGACCAAATTGTAACAATAAAAAATGCAGCAGATGTTAGACATATTCATATTAATGCGAATGTAGGTAATAATACAGTAGATGGCCTTCTTGCAGAGATAGAAGATTTAAACATGGATGGCGTCAGAGAAACATCAGCTGTAACATATGGAAATTTCGTTGGATTTGGAAAGTCTGAATTACACGGCACAGAGGGTGATATGGTGAGATTTACTGTTAATATCGGCGGAACAGCAGAGCCTTCCAATCCCTATTCGTTCTTGATAGGAAGAGATGAAGATGAGACTCAAAGAAATTTCATTGCCACTCTAGACAGAATTGTCCGCGACTTCAATACACATAATAACAACTTAGATATTAGCAGAGATGGATCAATTTTAAGATCGAGTACTGGAAAAACAATATCCATGGGAGAGTTTGAATTCATCGACAATCCAGGATCTCGTATTGGAAATTTTTCGAATACTCCAGTTAATAATAGTGCCCCACCATATATTCCAAATAGCGAAGAAAGCTTTCAAATTGACGGAATAGAAGTTCGATTTACGCATTCAGGAAATCCATCTACAGATATGACTAGAGCGTACAACGCAGCGAGATCTGCACTCATTGCCAACAACCTATACTATGATGCTGAAAGTTACGCCAACAACATAAGCTATCCCTACCCACATGACATGGAACACTACTACACGTTAAGAGAAGACACAGCTACAAACAGCATAGTTGTCACAAAAATTAACCTTAATAGCACAGAAGCAACGACAAGCAATGCGAACTTGCTTCATATTTCTGAGTGGAAAAATTATCAAACACATGTAAATGTTCAAAATTTTACTAATTATAGTGGCGAAATAATCACGTTAAATATCGAAGGAAACGATGTAAACTTTCTCGCTGCAGGAACAATAAATCAAACGCAAAACGCATCAAATTTAGCAAGCGCAATACATAGCGCAAACATACCTGGAATTGACGCATATAGTGTCAGCGGAAGAACAATAATTACAAGAACTAATAGTGAAAATCCAATTAACATATTATACAATGATGAAAATAATAATGCAAATTTTACAAATTTTAATGGGCCAGAAGGTGACAATATATCATTTCAAATTGACGGTACACCTATAAGCTTTACAATTGGCGCAACACAAAATGATAGCTCAAATAATTTATATTCAGCTTTAACTGGATTAAGTGGCTATACTGTAACGCAATCAGGACCTTCCGTCAAAATAACAAAAAATAATAATCAAGAAATAGCACTAACAAATTATTTTGCAACATCTTCCACGTTGAGAATTAATTCAGGACCAGGATCGACTCCCCCGCAAAAACTCATGGTCATGCCACGCATGGCCACAGACCAAAATGGTCCAAAATGGATCGCCGGCGCTGAGTGAAAAATTTCCAGCCTCCG
>RZYD01000385.1 GCA_009930445.1 Bacteroidia bacterium
GTGGTTGTTTTTTTCTTCCGGATGAAGCTGTGAGCTTACTTTAACATTTCCTACCAGGGTGTGGCTGTTAGAAGCGTTTTTGAATTCCCAGTCGGTTCCTGACACATTTGAAATGGTTTCGTTTTTACCCCGAAAAACATGGGTGTTAAAAATTCCTATACGACTATTTTTGAGAACATTCTGATCGACCACCACCATATTATAATTCGATAAGGGTTGCGTTAGTACTTCCCGGATTATACCGGCGGAATCCATCAGGGTGGCATGAGTAGATGAGGTGATTGCGTTGAAAATTCCTATTCCCGTACCTGCATGGGTACGTCCTGACAACTTAGTGGCATTCAATATCGGGCTTCCTGCCGGGTTGGAAACCATCGAATCTCCTGGCTGCAGGTGATTCTGAACCTTATCGGAATAGAGTGGCTTATCGCCGATGCGACGTGAATAGAAGACATCCTGGCGGTTGAACAATTCGGTGCCTTCTGTAAAAAATTGCCTTTTTTCATCGTATTTTACCTCAAATGGGGTCAGGTTATAAACTTCATCATCCGATTCTACCTGGCCAAAGTCAGGAATGAGCGTCATGTCCAGTGTAAAGCTTTCGCTGATGCCAAATTTAACATCGGCACCGTAATTAAAGAACGAATGGGCTTTTTTACCTGGTGATTTTTCCATATAGCCACTGATATAAGGCGATAGGGATAGCCGGAGGGGTGGGGAAATATTTTTGAGGCCGGTTAGTCGCCCCGATTGAATAATATCACCTTGTATTTCATTGGTAACCGGATTCCAGCTGCTCTCTTCTCTATAGCGCCGTATCGAGCGCCAGAAGTTAATATCCCAATCCTGTATCTCTTTTTTAGGGAACCGGAGCATGGAATACGGAATGAAGAGCTCTGCTGTCCATCCCTTGTCGTTCAGCCTTGCAGCGCTGTTCCATGCTGCATTCCAGTCCTCCTCTTCATTGTCGTTGGTCCCTTTGGCATCGTACTGAACTCCGTTGGCATAAACTAAGAACACCCATTTGTTAAGTCCGTCATTGTAAGGATTAATGGCCACAGAGAAATAATCTGCATTTAACCCGTCACTGTCGCGGGTGCCATATTGGAGAAGAATGCTGTCGGGGCTTGTGTCGTAGAGCTCGGCACCGAAGCAGATACCGTCGTGCCGGTAAAGGGTTTTTACTTCTGTACGCTGAAGGGAAGGTTTTCCATTGTAGGGTGCGTATTGCATGAAATCACCGGCTGTTTCTGCCTTTTCCCATGCTGACTCAGATAACACTCCATCAATAATAATATTTTCAGTGGTATAGCTTGCCGAAACCTCTTTTGGCTTATTCTGCCCATAAACCCAAAAGGGTATAACCCCTGCAAGCATAAGAATCCATCGCTTCCCCCAAATACATTTTATCATACACCTCCATATAATTAATCATGAAAAAACCAGCTTACGCCAAATTTCAGGTACCGGTCGCGCATTGGATATCCCGGTGTAAAAAAGTAATTATAGTCCATTAATCCGCTGTTTACATGGGTAAACATGACAAATATCCGGGCTCTTTTCACCTGAAATTTGATGTATGCATCAATATAGGGGTAATTTCCTGTACTTTTTTCGTCTTGCAAATAAAACTGTTGGAGTGCAGGCATATAGTGGTCAGCATAAAAGGCCGTAGTATAAAGCACATCAAACCCAAAGCGGGTATATAATGCTTTTTTAAACATTGGTTGATTAAACTGAAAACTGAGCTTACCCATCAGTCCGGGAAGACGAACAATGCTTTCATCTGAAACAAACTGATAAACAATTTTTGCTGCCAGGTCGAATTTACCCAGGCTGAAATCCTGATACAGCCATGCACGCAGCAGATGAATCACGTGATCGGCCTGCATGGGCTCAATGGTTTGGTTGAGATATGTGTAGTTTGAAACCAGGTTGTATTGTATTCCTGATTCATGATGTGTGGTGCTGAACTGCACCCTGGTTTGTAAATGGTGGAGGTCGGAAAAATGATGGTTATCCCATGAAAAATGCGATGAATGATATCGCAACAGTTGGTATTCGGGCTCGATGGTGTAATATTGAATGCACCCGTGAAAATTTCCAAAGGAAAACTGACGGACTGCAAACCCGGATATTGCCCTATTTGGAGCCTGATGCGTACCGGTGGTGAATGAAGCCTCAGCGCCGATGGTGCTGACAGAATCCGGATGTAGTGTTATTTTTCCATACGTGGTGAAGTAGTTCATGGGTGTTTTGATGGTATCTGCAATTCTGACGGAGTTGTTTTGCATTAAAATTCCGGCCCGTACCGTTAAGAACTGGCTTTTTTTCGTCGTCAGATTCGTATAGTATAGGTCGTTTTTATAGCGGATTATCGTTGTGCTGTCCCATGTTTTTGTGGAGTCATGGCTGTAAAATGCCGGATAGAAATCCGTTGAAGGTTTCGAGTCAAAGTATTGAAACACGGTTTTGTTATACTTTGAATCGAGGCCGATTCTTCCGAGATCGTGATGGGATGATTCAGGTAAAAGATTAAAAAATTGGGATAACACAAAATAGGAATCGCGGAATTCTGTCTCTGCATTCGTCCGGTTGACGACCAGAAGTTTGCGGCT
>RZYD01000386.1 GCA_009930445.1 Bacteroidia bacterium
AGACGGCTTGTGTGTTTGTGATCAACTTGAAATCATAAATCCGTTCAGGGGTAAGTTTTAAGTTGGGAAGTGTTAAGTGGCGATAAATCGCAAGTGTTAAGATTTAAGTGGGGAAGTGTTAAGTGGATGGGGAGGGAGAAGGTAACAGCGGGATTGTAGACCGTTGATTTGTGCAAATGATTGAGGGATTATGGAATTTAGGGATTTTTGGTTCGGAAATAAGGGCAGGAAACGATTATGAGTGATTTGATTAGATTTGAAGATGTGGAAGCTAAAATTATGGAAGTTCGAGGGCTTCAAGTAATTTTGGATAGTGAACTAGCTGTTCTTTATGGTGTGGAGACTAAGCGCATCAATGAAGCGGTTAAAAATAATCCAGATAAGTTTCCTGAAGGTTATCTGATTCAGTTGTCCAAAGAAGAATGGGGAATTTTGAAGTCGAAATTTTCGACTTCAAATCGTGGGGGAAAAGTTAAATTGCCGATCGCTTTCACTGAAAAAGGCTTGTATATGCTGGCGACTATTTTGAAAGGGGCAAAGGCTGTTCAAACGACGCTTTCAATTAATGCAAAAAAGCGGGGAGCTAATTGCTGAGATTTTGGACGACGACCTTCTTACCACGGACACAGAGACTTCACTGGAAATTAACTTTGCTGTACTGAAGTTAAAGCATGTGGTGAAACGGAAGAAGAACATCTCTGACGATTGAATGAAATATTGAACAGGGAACAGGGCTAGCTAAATTGCAGGGTATATGAATGCTTCGGATAGGTTGTTTTGGGATTATAAGTCGATGTATGATATTTATAAGTATGGGTCGAAGGTTATGCGGATGCTGGGATTGGAGCGCGGGGGGAAGAGATAGGGGGAAGTTTTAAGTGGCGATGAATCGCAAGTGTTAAGTTTTAAGTGATTAAGGTTGGGAAGTTTTAAGGGGGGGAGAAGTTTTAAGATTTAAGTGATTAAGTTTTGGAAGTGTATAGTGGAGAAACGATAGCGGTCCACGAATGTCACTAATGAACACGAATGGAGAAGATAATATATTTGTGTTAATTCGTGAAATTAGTGGACGGTCAACGAATGGCACTAATGGGCACTAAATCAGTTTTTTAAGTGGGGGAAATGATTAAGTGTTAAGATTTAAGTGGGGGAAGTGTTAAGTGGGGAGAAGTTTTACGGAATTGAGGGATTGAAGTGAATATGAATGAGATAGAAGAGCGGCTGTTTGCGGGGGAGGACTATGTGAATCAGTTTAAAATTGATTTTCATAGCATTGATGCCTTGGCGGCTGAAATGGTTGCCTTTGCTAATTCGGATGGTGGCGCTATTTATGTAGGGGTTACAGATGATGGGGATGTGCTGGGGCTTGATAGGATTGCGGTGAAACGGCTGAATCAGTGGGTCTCCTCGGCTGCCTCGCAAAAGATTACTCCGCCCCTTTCTGTGAAAACAGAGAATGTAGTATTAGACGGGAGAATTATCCTGATTATACGAGTGCCGTTAGGTGATAATAAACCATATGCTGCAAACAAAGGCGATTTTTGGGTTAAAGTCGGGGCTGATAAGCGTCGCGCGGTTCGTGAAGAATTGGTTCGACTGATGCAGGCGTCTGGGCAATTTTATGCGGACGAAATGGTGTCGCGAATTCCATTGGCTGATTTTGATACTCCATTATTTCGGGCCGCCTATCAAAAATATTTTGGAGAATTCATCGATATTTCAGAGATTGCGGAAGATGTATTATTACAAAACCTCAAACTTGCGGAGGGGGATTTCCTTACACTTGCTGGAGCATTGTTGTTTGGTAAAACTACGGCCACAAAACTTCCGCAATTTGCTGTACAAGCCACCTCATACCGTTCCATTGATCAGTTCGTTGATAAAGATGATTATCGTGGAACCTTGCTCAAACAATATGAAGCGGTGTTGTCTTTCCTGTTGCGCAATTTAAGACGAACGGCAGACATCGATGATTTCAACGCCGGCGGACAGTTGGAAGTGCCCATTGGTGCGTTGAAAGAAGCTGTTGCTAATGCATTGGTGCATCGTGATTATTTGATTTCTGCTCCGATATCCGTGGGTATTTATGCGGATCGAGTGGAGATCATCAGTCCTGGAAAAATGCCGAATACCATCACTATAGAAAGTGCTAGTCGAGGCATACACATCGAACGGAACCCCATAATAATGTCCTTTTTAGCGAGGGAAAGTCATTTTGGCTATACAGGCCGTGGTAGTGGTATCCCGCGGATATTGCGTTTATGTAAGGATGCGGGCGTGGATGTGAAATTGGTCGAATCTAAAGAAGATCAGACCTTTTCTGTGATTTTTAAACGAAGTTTGTGATGAAATGGCGAAAGGTGCTGAGAGAAGAGATAGGGGTCCACGAATGTCACTAATGAACATGAATGGAGAAGATAATATATTTGTGTGCGTGAAATTAGTGGACGGTCAACGAATGGCACTAATGAGCACGAATGTGTTTTGGTAGATGGGAACTATGATTGGAATTATTGATTATGGATTGGGTAATATTCGTGCGTTTTCGAATGTGTATAAGCGTTTGAATATTGCGCATTGTATTATTGCTTCCGCATCCGATTTTGGT
>RZYD01000387.1 GCA_009930445.1 Bacteroidia bacterium
GATCATCCACTTACCGTTCTTTATAACACATCCGCTCCCTTTGTTCAGGTTATCCTAGAAAATGGACAATATACAATGAAAAACAAAACCGGAACCTTATTATTAAACATCACACCGGGTAATGAAATAATACTAAAACAATTATGGTAGTACAATTCTCAAAATTTATCAGCGCAATTTTAATTATATTCATTTTTTTTTCTTGTTACCGCCAGGAAAATGAAAGGATTGAATATTCTGACCCACAACACCAAATCCCGCGTGTATTGATAATTACAACCGGACTGGAAAGTTCAGAAACAACCCTACCCAAAGGGATTGTTATTGCACTTCAGGCCTTTAACCAGAAAGGAGCAATGGTTCGGCTCGAACCCAGAGACATCTTGTATCAGCCTGATGAATTAAAAAAGTTTAATATACTATTACTTTCCACCTCTCCCGGTTATCACGATGCAGATCGAAAATATTCCCTCTCTTTTATGTCGAACGATGAAATGAAGAATATATGCGAATTTGTCCAAGCCGGTGGGATTTTAATTGCAGGAGATAACGTTGGACGAAACGAAGAGAACGGGACTGACCGCATTGTGTTGCACGGAAGGCTATCTTCGGATAATTATCCATTAGCCAATTGTTTTGGTCTTGAACTCGTGGAGAAAAATATGGATGGATTCCGAATTTATGGTCATCTAAGTGGTAACGAAAATCAATATATTCGTCCTGTGGCCGAAAATTATCTGTATACTTTAGTTGCTGACACCCTGTTAAGTAACCAAATAAAAATTATGGCCAATTGGGTCAGGGAGCCGGATACTATTCCTGCGATTATTAAAAATCAATACGGGAAGGGCAATGCCTATTTGCTGGCTTCTTCGGAATATTTTCATCCGGCAGATGATGGTGGCCTGGTGAGCACAACGAAAATTTCAGATTTCTATCATGAAGTTATAGAGGATTTCTGCAACCATAATGCTATTCCTATACAGCTTAATCCTTGGCCTTCCGGACATAAATATGCCTTCTGCGTGACTATGAATTCAGAAGGAAACCTTGCGAATTATCAACGTGTTCGGAAACTTTTAAAAAATTATAATCTTACAGCTGATTACTTTGTTAATGGAAATGTTTCTAATGAGGTCCGGAATTACCTGAAACATGAGAAGAATCAACTCCACAGCAATGGTTTTGCTTTTGATAACTATCGAAGACTTACCTATTCGCAATCGGTTAGCGATATCCTCAAAAACGAACATGTCTGGGGGCAAAATTTTTCCGGGTTTCGATTTCCATATACGATGCCCGGGTTTTGGGGAATGATGGCATTATCGGAACATAACTACATTTTTGAAAGTAGCATAGGAGCGAATAACATGGAATTTATTCATGGCAGTGTGGTACCCTACAATATTGTAATAGCGAACGAGGGATTTTATCATTCCACAGAGATTCTGGAATTAGCTCCGACCTACCATGATGATTATTATTTTCTTAATGTCGTTGAAAGCTTACGAAAGGAATCACCACAACTAGTAATCGAGAAAACACAATTGTATAAAAAATACCTTGAAAATTTCTGGGAATATGCAGTAAAGCCTTTTCAGGGGGTTATGGTTTATCAAGGGCATCCGGGCTATGTAGCGAATAACGATACAACGCTTACTGCGTTGGAAAATCTCCTCAAGGTTGTGCAGCATGACAATGCCTGGACGGCTCCTGCGTCAGAAATAGCTTGTTTTAGAAGAAATTTGACATTAATGCGATTCTATGTGAAAAATGAAACGAACAAAATTATAGTTAATGTACTCGGACCAGAGTCTATTTCAATTGATAATGTATGTTTAAATATGGATTTTGAGCCCAAAAAAGCAGATGCTTCTATTGGAAAAGCAAGGATTCAAAGCGACTCGTTACAATACTACGTAGTTTTTAATGCATTATCAGGACAGAAAATCAGCATTTACAAATAAAGTAAAGATTAAAGGCAAAAATTATTGTGATTTGATCTGGTGCTTTCCGAATGCGAAAAATCAGGGAAATTCATATCCGGTTATTGCCCAAGCCTACTACCAATAAATCCGGATTCAAAGAATCAGACGAAACTCCTCTGAAAAAACTATTGGTAAGATAATTAGTGTTCCGAATAAATAGAGACAAGAATCACACAAAAGATATACAAAAAAGACAGATCCTATGACTTGACTATTTAAAGTGTTGTTTTATGGGGGGTACGGATAAAGACTTTTAAAGGGTAACCCGATAAACCGTGGAAGTCCACCCTTATAAAAAATTTATTCCCCTGTCCTGAGGATTATGAATTGAAAGCTGTAATAAAATTCACGCTGGTTTTCCATCACTTTTTTACGCATTGCATAACCTAATTTTATTTTTCATATTTAGAAATTGATTTTGATTAGTTTAAATTTTCTGTAGCAGAATTTTAAGCCATTACTGATATCTCGTACCGAATAATTTTTACAAATTGGCAAAAAAGCATCGACACAAGAGGAGTCCAGCCATTGTATCCTTTCTGGTGTTTATCAGTTGTATGCTCTTTTACTAATGATTTGAAGGAAATTCGATCTGATTTTGAGATAATCTGAGCGAACA
>RZYD01000388.1 GCA_009930445.1 Bacteroidia bacterium
TTTACAGAGATTCTCAATAACCCATTCAAAAAGTGGTTTATTAAGAGGAACAATAATATGTTGGTTTTCCGGAATATTGATGTGGTAAGTAACCCGGCTTGGTGTACGTTCCCTCAGATAATCGATGGCTTCGTATATGGTTGCAATAATGTTTTCCTCTTGAAGGGTAGGCTCCGACCCGATTTTCGAGAAGCGTTGTGCAATGGTTTCCAGCCGAAGGATGTCTTTGTCCAGTTCTGTGGCAACCTCCGTTTCGCCTTTTATTCGCAATAGCTCACTCCATGCCATAATACTCGAAAGCGGTGTTCCTAGCTGATGTGCTGTTTCTTTTGCCATCCCGGCCCAGACCTGATTCTGCTCTGACCGGCGTGAAGTGCTGAAAATCAGATAACTGATCAGAATAAACAGGGCAATAATGGTCAGTTGTATCACAGGGAAAAATTGTAACTGCGTAAGAATCAGCGAATCTTTATACAGAATATAATTTTTGCTCTGCTCCAACTCCAGCTCTATGGGATTGCGCTGTGTGCGCATATCGTTCAGCAGCTTTTGCATGTAGGCACTATCGTTTGATTCGTTCAGCGGAATATTTCCGTGTGCGATAATATGCTGCATTAAGCTGTCGGTGATAATTACCGGTACCGAAGCAGAATTGATGACTGTTTCTGAGAAAAAGTCCATTACCAGCTCATCGAGGTATTTGCGTAATTCGGAATAAAGCTTCGATTCTTTATAATAGAGATAATTTACGTCGCCAAGGAAGTCGACTTTAACGGGATCATAAACCGAAAATTCCTGTAGCAGTTTTCCTTGTAATACCGGTACAGTATCTGCATCAAAATCAACATTTCGGGTTCCAATAATTTCTCTTTTTTTGTTGGTCTGAATTACTGGAATAGTAGTATTATTCTGAATAAGTGTGGAATAGAAAGTAAGTTCTTCATTGCTCTCTGCTTCTACAAACCGTTTGGTGGCCAGGGCCAGAATTTCTACCCGTTTTCGTTCCTCTTCCTGAATGCGAATGAAGAATTTTTCTGTATAATTTACCAATTCTGCTTTCCGGTGGATGGCATCGGCCCATAATGTGATGTTTTTCTTTTCCTCGCGTGCAATTTTCGATACAATCGTGTTGGTGTACCATACCGAACCACTGACAATGGCCACAAAGGTGAAAAAAAGCAGCCATTTCCAACGGTGTTTTTTATTATAAAAGTCAAATATGCTCATGATTATACTGAACGTATCGTGCGGTAATCTATTGTTATTTTTTTCAAACGTACAAAAAATATGGATGTCGTGATTGTTTTTTGTCGTTGGTGTTATGGCTTTTGTATTTTTGCAAAAAACAGGTTGTTATGGAAACAATAATGGCGTCACCCTGGTTCACCTGGGTGATATTACCAGCATTAATTTTTGTGGCTCGAATTTGCGATGTGAGTATCGGCACGATGCGGTTGATTTTTGTTAGTAAGGGAAATAAAACGATTGCTCCGGTGCTCGGTTTTTTTGAGGTGATTATTTGGTTGCTGGCCATAGGGCAAATTATGCAGCACCTTGATAACCTTATGTGTTACATTGCTTATGGTGGGGGATTTGCTGCCGGGAATTATATCGGAATATACCTGGAAGAACGGATGAAAATTGGTACAGTCATGTTACGGGTTTTCCCGAAGAATGACACCACCTTTCTGGCTGAGAATCTGCGTGATAAGGGGTTTGGCGTAACTACGGTGGATATTATGGGTAAAGGGGGTAAAAATCAGATGATATTTAGTGTAATCGATCGGAAAAGGATTGCCGAAGTACTGAATATGGTGCAACATCATAACCCCAATGCCTTTTATACCATTGAGGATATTCGTGCGGTTCGTGAAGGATACCGTACGACCCAGGGAAAGCATCAGAGCAGTAAGATTTTTATACCGTTTGGGCGCAGGAAAGGGAAATAACAAAAAAACCCTGCAAGGAATTCTTACCTTACAGGGCTCCTCTTTTAGGGTTAAAGCAATTAATATCTTTCTGCAACTGCCTTCCAGTCAACAAGTTCCCAGAATTCAGTGAGGTAAGCGGGGCGTGCATTCTGCCGGTCAAGATAATAAGCATGCTCCCACACGTCGCAGGTGAGTAGTGGCGTTTTTCCATCGCGGATTGGATTGCCTGCGTTTCCGGCTTTGATAATTTCCAGTTCGCCATTGGCATCCTTTACCAGCCACGACCATCCGGATCCGAATAGGGTAAGTGAAGCCGCTGTAAACTCTTTTTTGAAGGCTTCAAACGACCCATATTTTTTATCAATCGCTTCTGCAAGTTTTCCGGTGGGTACTCCGCCCCCGTTCGGGCTAAGGCAATTCCAGTAGAACGTGTGGTTCCATACCTGAGCTCCATTGTTAAAAATTCCACCCTCTGCTTTTTTAATGATCTCTTCCAGAGTGGCTTTTTCAAATTCCGTCCCGGGAACAAGTTGGTTCAGATTATTTACATAGGCCTGATGGTGTTTCCCGTAGTGAAATTCAAGCGTTTGTTTTGAAATGTGTGGCTCCAGTGCATCCATTGCATAGGGTAATGCAGGTAATTCAAATGGCATAGTTAAAGCGTTT
>RZYD01000389.1 GCA_009930445.1 Bacteroidia bacterium
AACGACGAACCAAAAATCATGAATAACCAAGAAGAAAATTCATCCCTTCCAAAGCCCTCAGCCTTCACCTTTCACCCCTCATCCCTCTCTTCTCTTCTGACCGGACGGGAAAATATCTATAACAAAGGCGCGGTGCTGGGATTCTCTAAACAGGAAATTGATGAAAAATTTGATGCCATTGTTGAATTCGCCGAACTGGAAAACTTTATCGATATACTGGTATGAAATATTTAGTGGTTGAGGAATTTAATTTGCGGGGTTGAGTGTTACCTGATTAAATTCCTTGGTGTAAGTAGAGAGTCACCTATTTTAATACCTGTGGAGAAATTATGACAACATTAACGATGGATTGTGGTTCTGAGTTGGCCGTTGCGCTTGGAAAACGTGAAAGTGAAGTTGCAAAGGAAATAAAGCTGGCTTCCGCATTAAAACTTTTCGAGATGGGTAGAATATCCAGTGGTTTGGCTGCGAAGTTAGCTGGTATGGATCGTGTATCGTTCTTACTCCTTTGCGGTCAGTACGGTGTTTCGATTTTTCAGCAGAATGAAGAGGAGATGGTCTCTGATATCAAAGCCATAGAGAATGTCCTATGAAAACTGTAGTGGTTAATACATCTCCTCTATTGGTCTTGGACAGGATTGATTGCCTGCATTTGTTGCCCAGACTGTTTGGTCATGTGATTCGTCCGCAGTCTGTTGTTGATGAAATCAAAGCAGGGCATAATAAATATGGGATATCTGAACGTATTATATGTTCTGAGTGGTTAGAAACTACGGATGATCCTCCGGGCATGGCACTTCGCCCCGAGCTTGGTGCCGGCGAAACAGCCGCTATTACGTTGGCGTTACAACGAACGGGTTTTCGAATGTCAAACTCGTTGATTCGTACGGTCAAAGAGCGAGTTCGCAATAGTGGGGCTTAATTCTGAGAGTATGAAATAGTTAGTAGAGTGGTGGTAGAAAGTAAATTTAACCATCCGATCCTTGTAGTTTCATAAATCAGGGCTGAGGGCTGAAAGCTAAATGGGGGAGAAAACTTCGTGTACTTTGTTAACGTGAGCGCAGCGACTGTAGACAATAAGAAATTATTCACAGAAGTAAACGAGGGTAACGAAGTAGAGCTCCGTGCTCTCTAGCGATGGCGGGTGCTAAAAAGAAAACAATGTCAGCCACGAAAAGGCGCAGAATGCGCAAAAACTCACGTTGTGCGGCTATCTTTTTTTGTGAATTATGTGCCTTTTTGCGGCAATTCTATTTCTCAATTGGAAATTAGTGGGTAGAAAGATTTATTATGTCAGATGATGTTTTAGTTAAAGTTGATGGGGAAGTAGAAAAGGGATGAATGGTGAAATCTGAAAGCTGAAATTTAGAAAATATGGATGGAATGCTGGAATTATGAATGAATACGAGGAGAGGAAGATAGCTTTTCGGACGCGTACAAAGCATTATGCTTCGATGGTTGTTCGGGCTTATTGTGAATTGCCAAAAGGGAGAACAGAATGCCAAGTGTTGGGAAAGCAATTATTGCGCTCTGGCACTTCAGTTGCCGCCAATTATCGTGAGGCATCCCGTGCGCGAAGTGATGCGGAATTTGTTGCCAAAATTGATCTATGTGCACAAGAAGCCGATGAGAGCATGCTTTGGATTGAGTTACTCATAGAAGATTGCCATATCGAATCAGAAAAACTTGACTGGCTTCAAACGGAAAGTAATGAACTGATTTCAATTTTTGTAACCATGTCAAAAAAGGTTAAGGCGCGGAGAAGAGAGGGATGAAGGGGGAAACCTGAAACTTGAAACCTGAAGAATATGCAAACGACGAACCAAAAATCATGAATAACCAAGAAGAAAATTCAGCTTTCAGCTTTCCGTCCTCAGCCCTTCCCCAAGACGAAGTCTTGGTCCGCGTTGAAGGCGTCAGCAAAAAATTTTGTAAATCCCTAAAACGTTCCCTCCTCTACGGGGCGAAAGATGTGTGGACGG
This sequence comes from Bacteroidia bacterium, assembly GCA_009930445.1. GTDB lineage: Bacteria > Bacteroidota > Bacteroidia > Bacteroidales > BM520 > BM520. Next base: position 1,983 of record RZYD01000389.1, read on the forward strand.
AGTTATCCGGCGGCGGCAAGCATGATGAGCTGCGCGAGGGGGAGTTCTGGGCGGTCAAGGATATCTCGTTTGAGCTCAAGCGCGGGGAGTGTCTGGGACTCATCGGACACAATGGGGTCGGGAAATCGACGTTGTTGAAGATGCTCAACGGACTCATCAAGCCGGATCAGGGGCGTATTGAAATGCGGGGACGAATCGGATAGCGGCTCGAAAAAAATTTATCCTTCACCCCGCATCCCGCAGCCCGCATCTCTTCCCCCGAATCGCGCATCGCGCATCCCGCATCCCTCTCTTCTGCCCGGACGCGAAAATATCTACAACAAGGGCGCGGTGCTAGGCTTCACCAAAAAAGAAATAGATGAAAAATATGATGCAATAGTCGATTTTGCAGAGATTGAGGAATTCATCGACATGCCCGTCCAGAATTATTCATCGGGCATGAAAGTGCGATTGGGGTTTGCTGTTTCGGCGAAATGATAACTTGATAGATGCTTTACTAATGCGATACACAGATGTTTTGGGAATAAAATATGAACAATAGTACATCAACTATAAATCAACACTCCTCACCTAGTGATCAAATTACAGTGTATTACCCCAATATGCG
>RZYD01000390.1 GCA_009930445.1 Bacteroidia bacterium
TTTTTTTCGCTGCGTGATATCTTTAAATGTAACCACTGCTCCGGAAATCCCGTTTTCGGTGAAAATGGGATACGAAAAAAGTTCCGTAAAAAAAGAAATTCCGTCCGAACGCTCAAAAATTTCATTGTCACTATGGGTTCCTTTTTTACGTGTAATGGATTGATATATAATACAATCTTCCGTATTGCAGGGTGTTCCGTTACCATTTTTGTGTCCGGTAAGGGTATGTATGTTTGCCCCAATTATTTTGCGATTTTTAGGAATATCTAGAAATCTAATTGCGGCATTATTGTAAAACGTGCAGTTGCCATGGATGTCTATTCCAAAAATACCTTCTGCGGTTGAGTTAAGCAATAATCGGATTTTTTCCTCGCTTTCCTGAATGATGATTTGTTTTTTGTTCAGCTCCTCGAGTGTGGCATTTCGTTCAGCAATCTCCAGATTAATCTTTTGGGTTTTCCTTCTTATTTCTATTCGCATCAAAAATATCATGATACTTCCCGCAAGAATTAATATGGGAATAATGATGAGCAATGCATTTTTTAATAGTTCGCCAAAGGCGATTTTTTTTTCGTATTCAGGCCCAAACCATTTATTTCGAATGGTTTCGTAAGTATTGTTGGCAATGATTACCGAGAGCCCTTCATTTAAAAGAGAAAGCAACAGGGTATCGCCTTTTCGAACCGCAAAGCAAAAATCCTGACGGAATTCTGGCAAAGGAATATCCAGCGATTTGACATTTTTTATGGATAATTCTTTCAGCAGCACACTGCCCATCACATGCTGGGTTATTACCGCATCATGTTTTCCGGCAGCCAGTAATCGGAATGCTTCCTCGAAAGTATTGGTCGTGATAATTTTGCTGGTTATCTTTTCCCGGATAACAAATTCTTCCGCATTATCCCCTCGCATAACAATAATTTCCTTATCCTTCAGGTCGTCGGTTGATTGAATGGCGGTTGTGCCGTTTTTGACGAATATGGCGCCATGCAGGGAAAGGTAAGGCATAGTAAAATCAAAGTCTTTTTCCCGTTCAGGGGTCCGCCCAACAAGCGGCAGTGCCTGAAGGGTTCCTTCGGCAAGATCTTGTTTAATGCGATTCCATATCCCGATTTTAATGGTCGGATAAATTCCAACCGCTTCTGCTGCCGCTTTAAACAGTTCCACAGCAAACCCTTGTGGGTTTCCTTCCTTGTCGACAAAACAATACGGCGGATAGTCGGGCTCGGAGGCAATGGTTATTGAATCCGGGTACTTTTCCGCAGAAAATACAGGTGAGGGTGCATGAGAATATCCGGGTATTACCCCTAATGCTCTTATTAACAAAATAGTAAAGAGGAAACGTTTCCACTTATTATGATGCAGGGTTTTGGTTTTCCTTTTCATCCGTTTTTGTTTTAAGCGATTCAATTTCTTTTCGTAATTCTTCCATTCGTAACTCCCGCTCAATGGTCACCGTATAAAAATGCTCCAGCTCCTGGATGCGCTCCCGTAACTCTTTTGTTTTTTTATTAATTTGTTTTTCCATATCGCTGTGGAGTGCAGCAAGTTTATCTTCTGCGTTTTTTCTCTCGGTGATATCAATTACAAATCCGATAAATGTATCCTGGTTTATTTTTACAGCATCAACCGTCCACCACCGTTTTTCGCCTGTTTTGGTGATAAAAGGGAGTTCTCCTCTCGCTTTGCCATCCTGCAGAACACTTGAAAAGTGTTGGTTCCCTGAAGTTTCTGCCTCCAGCGCCAAAATATCTTGAATAGTCATTCCGGTAAGTTCTTTTTTCGAATATCCGGTAATGGTACAGGCCATTGCATTGGCATCAATGTATTCGCCTTTTGCATTGGTTACCAGAATTCCGAAAGGCGCTTTTTCGATGTACTTTTGTAATTTTTTCTTTTCATTATTTAGTGTCTCTTCCGAATTCTCAATGGTTTTGTTTTGCGTTTTTATACACAGCCGTAACAAAATAATACAAACCAAAGCAAAAAATGTCACTATCAGAATAAGTTTACGCCACCCGTCTTTTTGTGGGCTTTCTTGTTTCGTGTTAATGGGTTGCTGGTAATCTTTCAGTATTTGATAATAAATTGATTGTGTTGAATTAGTCCAATTTTCAAGGTAGTGGTCGATGGTGGATAGCAGTGTTGCGTTTGTTCCTTTTTTTACTGCATAATGAAGGGATGCGGGGTTAAAAATCAGGGGTAATTTTATTAACTTCATGGCTTGGTAATGCTTTTCTCCGAAGAAGTAATTGGTAATGGCCACATCAGCCACTTTGTCTTTGACCAGCACCAGTGCGATTTCAAAAGTATTTACCGGGACAGGGATATAGGAATACCCGAAGCCATTCATGAGTTGGTCGAACTGATTCTGTTGCACTGAGCCTTTTAAAACGGTAACTCTTTTACCGTTCAGATCGGCAAAACTATTGATTTTCATTCCGGGTCGGGCATACAACTGCGACCAGCTTTGAATAACCGGTATGGCATTGATGTCATATTCGGCATTGCGCTGATGGGAGAAAGCCATGTCGGGCAAAATATCGATCTTGCCCTGTTGTAAGGCCGTAATGCATCCTTCCCAT
>RZYD01000045.1 GCA_009930445.1 Bacteroidia bacterium
TCGATTTGGGAATAATCTGACCGTTGGAAACGGAAGGAAACAGCTCCTTTTTTGTTTTGATACCAGGGTGCGATGGAAAAAACTTCAGTATCGGGTAGTGTTTTGTCTTCAAAAGAATTTTCAGGAGGATTGACCCTTTGAAAATAATTCTGTAGACTATCATACAATGGTTTGAGTCTGGCTGTCCATGCGGGTTGTTGCCAGCTATCCCATTGATAATGACAATATCCATTTTCCGGAAAACGATGGAGTATCGTGTTGGTTTTATCCGTGATAAAACAAACCACATGGAACCCGTCGGTTTGTATAGCTTCAGCCGCATTTTGATAGTCCAGCACATAGTGCATCGACGGATCGCTGACATTAAGCAAATGCCAACTCAGCCGTAATTCTAAATTCCCGTCATGAAAGTACCAATCGGCATTGGATGTAACCGCCAGGTTGCTTTTCCCGTGCTGAAGCGGACTACGGTTGACAATAATCGAATCAACTGTTTCACCGGTTAATGATTTCCTCCCCCGGTTGGTTAACAAATTCTGCATGACAAATTTTCCATTAGAGTTAGGTCTGGATGCATATAAGGGAGTAGAATCGTTGTAAATATCGGTGAATACTGAATAAGGTTCATCCACCAGGATATTGGCAGAATCCTGATTAATGAATTCCACCAAAAATTCAAAACCATGAGAAAATTCATCATTCGAAAAAGGCAGACGGTGGTCGCCCTTTTCCTTATCATAGGTATCAATAGCGATATAAAGGTTGTGCTGGGTGAAATCTAAATCTTCCCATTTTCCCCGCAGGTAAAAATACGCGGGATCAGCATGGAATTGATAATCAAATTGATTCAGTTGATCGAATGGCTCTGTCCGCCAATCGTTAAGTTTGCCATCAATGGTTCGTTCCCGGCTTTCTAAAGCAAGAATGCCAAAGTTTTGTTCGGGATTTTCCATATTATGCCACATTTTTCGGTTATCAAAAGGTCTTTCAAAATCCATAACCAGCCAATTATGCTTAAACCATTCGTCGGCCCACTCAAAATACAATGCTCCGGCGCAGCCAGACTGAAAAACGGCTCGTGTCAGCGTCATGGAAAGTTGCGCCTGCTCTGCTTCAGAATGTCCTCCCTGGTTAAACCCTAAGGGGGTTACGTGACTGCTTCCCCGACTGCTGGGCAATCCATATTCAGCTATTAATAAAGGCATCCCTTCATGTTTCGACTTCAATTCCAGCAGATAACCGTAATAATTATCCTTATCTCCTGATGCATTTTCAACCTCAGAATATTCTTTTTTTAAATATATATAATCGGGATAATATGGATATGCATGATACGATGCATAAATCCCGGGAATGAATAGTTCGCTACTATGAAAGTTCTTGAAATGAATTGATTCCAGATCATTATCAAACTCTCGCACTTTATTATTTTCAATGATTTCAGTATTATGATACATGGGGTCAAGCGGGAGCCAATTGACAAAAGATACAGGATGCTGCATTTGATACGTCTGGGTTTCGTAAAGTACCGTAAAGTCCATGATTTCAGCCAGCCAGGCTTCCATAGGATTCCCTTCTGGCAGAGAAACAAAATCACCGAAATAATGATTGATTGAATTTTTTTGATTGGTGACAAAAACTCCGTTGGGTTCCCATTCGCGACCCAGCAACAACCCCGCCACATAACGTGAGATGTTAGTGGAATAGATCCCGGAGGCTTTTCCTTTTTTTGATTTAATTACTGCATTTCCATGGATGACATTAATCACATCCCTTATTTCTTCCTTAAACTGTCGTGTAAAATCAATATTATGGTAGTCATGTTCAGGGGGCTGAATTGCCCAAACCCCATGCATTAAATACAGCGGATGATCTTGATTTTGTAGGTTATATTGTGCAAAAGCTTCGTAAAACTCAGGAGGCAATAGGGTATAAATCCGAATTACATTGGAATTCATTCGTCCAATTTGCTGAAACCATTGCATATATTGATCATACGTCATGGCGAATTCTGCAGGAAATTTGCCCGGTAAAGCCACTCCCAAATTGACCCCCTTTACCAAAAATTTCTCCCAATGGGGTTTAGTCTCCTGATAACCGTAGGTTAACATTTTAAAGTAATCCCCGTCGGCAAGGAAATAGTAATCAGCCTCACCCGAAAGCTGTTGAAGATTTTCTCGCGATTCCTTTTCAATTAATCCGCCATTGTTATTCCCGATATATTCAGTTATCACCTGTTTCGTATGGATACGGGATTCGTATTGCATCATATGATAAACAATAAAAACAAGTAAGGCTAAAAGCAATAATATAACAGGAATTTTCCCTTTCATGATGCAATAATAGGTTTAAATAATTTATGATACCAAATATGATTATTCTGTATCCATGCTTTATGTTGTGTAATTTTTTTCATGATACATTCATATTTCCAATGAAATTTTAATGAAGGCGACAAAATTTTTATAATATGGATTATAAAACCGGCTGGCCCCTGCTGATAAAGAAACTGCTTTCCAATTATAGCCGGCTTCCATCGCCGCCGACCAGTTGGTTGCATCGATAGTTCCACTTTTTTCTACCTGGCCCGTTGAATTCCCCTGACCATTGTTGCCTGAATTTGTTTCCAGATAATAATACCTTTCTGTGCCAAGTTGATAAATCCCCATGGCATAGAAATAAAAATCGTTTACTGATTGATAAAGTGACAGTGATGGTCCAATCAATAATCGGTCGTTGGGCGTATAGTATAAAGGTGAAATGTAGTTGTAATCGTAGTATGAGTGGTTAATCCCCAGTTTTATATCCGGATTTTTAATGATTTTGTAGTTAAGGCTTATGTTATAGGCGAAATATGGGTTAGTTCCAGTGGTATAAGGGTCAGAGGAATACTTCCGGATTTTCATTTCATCCACTTGGCCGGTATTTATATCCGCATTGAAAGTGAACCGGGCATATTCCAGTTTTATTTTATCAGAAATCGCGTGGCGACCCACCTGATTCCAATAATAAAAATAAGTATACCCGGCATCAATCGTATTTTCAAATTTTATTTTACCGAAGCTATTCTGGTATTTCCAGCTTAATCCATAGGTCGAAAATAACGCATCGCTACTGCTGTAACCTCCATAGGCACTCCATTGATGGTGGGTAGTAATCCAGCTTGTTTTGACCCAGCTGTTATCAAACCAGCGTGATGTATCCATGGGGTTATCAATTATATAATCGCGATTGGAGAAATCCAGTACGAAATGAACTGAAAATTGAAAATGATCACCAAGTCGTTTTTGGACGGCATAACTTTGTAAAAACGCATTTATTTGATACGTACTCTCCATTTCCTGAATCGCGTTAAACTGTGCCCGGGTATGATATTTTAATTCGTTTTCCACGAGTTGGGAAGCCAGTATGATCGTTTGATCCTGTGGGTCTAATGCGAGTGCTTTCCGATAGTATTTCAGTGCTGTTGCCGGTTTTGATTTCCAGTAGTACATTTTTCCTAGCCCGGCCCAAACCTGAGCGTAAGTGCTATCTTGTTGGTTAGCCAGATGATAGACGTGAATAGCATGTTCAATTTGGCCGTCATAGCTTAGGGCTTTGGCTAATAAAAGGTATTCGGGAACGGATTCCGGTATAAGCGCAACAGCACGTTCGGCCGTTTTAATCGCCGTATCCATTTTTCCTGCCTGTATGAAACACGCTGTGAAACCATTTAATGCTTCCACGTCGGTGGAGTCGTTTTGATAAATTTTTTGAAAATAGTATAACGAAGAATCGTAGTCCCCGGTATTAAAATATAGTCTGCCTAATGCCAACCGGGCATCGTAGTCGCTGGTATCTATCTTAAGAATTGATGCATACTCCTGAATAGCTTCATTTACGTTACCCTTTTGCCATGCAAGAAATGCGGCCTTACGATGTGTCTCAATCGTTTGCTGCGACCATAGCGGTAACGACAACATTGAAAAAAACAGAAAAAATAGTATTCTGCTCATTTTATTCCTTTTCGTTCAAATTTTTTCCATTCATTTTTTTTACCGATGACATATATAAAACCTTTAAGCTGGGCGAACATTTTATAAAACGCATACGAAAATTCACCCAAAATCCCGGCACTGATTAATAGTAGCCAGTCTTTGAATGTTTTATAACGTAATGCATCGCGATTTGTTTTAGCCTGTGTTAAGCTCCAATATTCTACAATTGCCGTTATCACACTGGTGATAATTGCAGTAAGCAAAATAACACTGACCAACATCAGTAAAACCCATTGCATATTGAGCAGATGCATGCTTCCGGCAACGAAAAGGAAAATAATAGCCAAAACTTTTATCACCGGAGCTATCATTTCAAAAAGCAGATAATAAGGCATTCCTAATAACCCGGTTGCGCCATACCGGGGTTCAAACAGCATTGTGCGATGAATATAAAGGGATTCTATTAATCCCTGATGCCAGCGGGCCCGCTGTTTAAAAAGATTTTTGCCTTTTTCGGGAACTTCTGTCCAGCAAACCGGCCCGGGTATGAATTGTGTTTTAGCCTTTTGTTTTTTATCATAACGATATTTAAATAAGCGCACAACAATTTCCATATCTTCACAAACTGTTTGCTTTCCTGTACCTACATGCGCTTTAATGTAGGGATGTCGGTTTTGCGCACTCAGAAAGCCTCCAACTTGTAATATTTCGTCGTGCCGAAACATAGAGAATGCACCTGACATTAATAATAAGGCGTTGATTTTACTCAGACCAAGTCGCGAAACCATAAAAGATTTGATGTATTCAAGGATTTGCCATAAGACCCAGATGTTTTTTGGCATTTTAGAGCTAACCACCTGATTATTTACAAGTTTAACATCGTTCGAAGCCGCTAACTGACCCCCGGAAACCATCGTGCGGGGGTCTTCAATAAAGGGCCTTACCACGGATTTTAATGCCTGATTATCTAACAGCGAATCTGCGTCTATCGTACAGATATATCGGCCTGTAGCATAATTAATTCCAGCGTTCAACGCATCAGCTTTTCCACCGTTCTCTTTATCAATTACCATTAATTTTAACACCGGGTGCTGATAAATACTACGGATTTTCGAAGTAGTCAGCGCCTGAACAGGGTTTCCTTCCTTTGGCTTCAGTGAAAACCTTTGTATTAGTTTTTCCATGGTAGCATCCGAGGACCCATCATTGATAATAATAAGCTCATAATTTGGATAGTCGAGACGCATCAGCATGTCGGTACAGTAGGCAATGGAAACTTCCTCATTATAGGCCGGAACCAGCACAGATACTGGGTGTTGCTCCCAGTTGTAATCCTTGGAAGGCTTCTTTTGCCCACGACGAAAAACGATAAAAGCATACAAAAATAGCCCGATATCAATAATCAGATATAAAATAAAATAAAGGGCTAATAGTTTTTCTATGATTCTTAAAATTGTATATAACATAGCATTTTAATCCCGCTTTTACAAGATGTTTATGTTTTTGTGTTGATTTCGTAAATCAATTAATAATAGCAAAATACAAACAAGTCCTTCATTGAAAAAGTTTTCCCTGGATAAAAATAGGGATAAAGCCATTTTGCTGCCCACCCCCAGCCGAACTTTTTTATATTTGCAATTCAAACAATAAAAACAGCTTCATGAAACGAATGAAAACGCTAGGGTTAGCCATCCTCATGGCTTTTTCTTCCGGCATGCTTTTAGCCGGTGAAGGAATGTGGATTCCCTTGTTCCTAAAAGCATTAAATGAAAAAGAAATGCAGGATATGGGCATGCGTATTAGTGCTGAAGATATTTATAGCATCAATCAGGCCTGCCTAAAAGACGCAATTGTAATTTTTGGGGGAGGATGCACCGGCGAACTTATCTCCGACGAAGGACTTCTGCTGACCAACCACCATTGCGGATACGGCAATATACAAAAGCATAGTACCCTTGAACACGATTACCTGACCGACGGGTTTTGGGCAATGAGCCGGAAAGAAGAGCTTCCTAATCCGGGGCTTAGTGTTACTCTTTTGATCAGAATGGAAGATGTAACACAGGCAGTGCTCTCCAATGTTACAACTACAATGACAGAAGCAGAACGCGAAAGTATAATAAACAAGAATATTAAGGCCTTAACAGCGGAGGCGGTAAATGAGACCCATTATGAAGCTATTATAAAACCTTTTTATTACGGAAATGAGTATTATATGTTTGTATATGAGCGTTTTACCGATGTACGTCTGGTAGGTGCTCCGCCTTCCAATATAGGTAAATTTGGTGGTGATACCGACAATTGGATGTGGCCTCGCCATACCGGCGATTTTTCCGTTTTTAGGGTCTATGCGGATAAAAATAATAAACCAAACGATTATTCCGACGACAATGTACCCTATAAGCCGAAAAAACATCTGTCAATCTCGCTCAAAGGTGTGGAACCGGATGATTTTACCTTTGTTTTTGGTTATCCGGGAACAACTACGGAGTATGTGCCCAGCTTTGAAGTACAATCGGTTACTGAAGTTGAAAACCCCGTAGCCATCCACCTTCGTACCAAACGGCTCGATATTATTAAAGCAGCTATGAACAACGATCCCCGGGTCAGAATTCAATACAGTGCAAAAGCAGCAAGTATTGCCAATGGATGGAAAAAAATGATCGGGGAAAACCGTGGAATAAACCGACTCGATGGGCTGGATAAAAAACGCGCTTTTGAGGCTGAATTTACCCAATGGACGACCTCAACACCCGAATTGCAGCAGCAATATGGCAATTTACTGCCCGCTTTTGACTCGGTTTATCAAAACCTTATGCCTCTGCGCGAATCGTTTGCCTATGTGATTAATGCCGGAATGGGTGCCGAAATAATCGCCTATGCTTACTCTTTTAATCGACTGATAAAAATGAGTGAAAAGAAAAATACACCGCCCGAAGCCCTTGAAAAAATTATCGGACAATTGAAAACTTCCACGGAGACTTTTTTTAAAGACTATGTAAAAGAAGTTGATCATGAGATTTTTCATACCGTACTTAAAGAATATTACGAAAACGGGAACCCCGAATTTGCTCCTGAGTTTTTTAATACCGTCACTGAAAAGTATAAAGGCGATTTTCTGGCTTTCGCAGATGATGTTTTTGAAAAAACGCTGTTTGCCGACAAAGCCTCAGTTTTGTCTTTCCTTGATCAATATAAACCATCCAAACGAAAGAAAATTGCTAACGATCCGGCATTCCGCATCGCCGAATCAGTCTTCACTTCCTACTATAATTATATTGCTCCGGGTATGCAAGTGCTGGAGCAACAAACCGATAGCCTGATGCGAATTTATATGCAGGCGCAACGGGAAATGCAAAATGAAAAACGGTTCTACCCGGATGCAAATTTTACCATGCGCGTTACGTATGGCAAAGTCGAAGGGTATTCTCCTATGGATGCTGTTAATTATCATTATTTTACCACCCTCGAAGGAATTATGGAAAAGGAAGATCCGGAAATTTATGACTATGTAGTGGAAGACCGGCTGAAAGAACTATATCATTCCGGCGATTATGGCCGATACGGCGATAAGGACGGAAGTATGCATGTTTGTTTTATTGCCTCTAACCATACAACAGGAGGTAACAGCGGAAGCTTGGTATTGAATGCTGATGGACATCTGCTTGGACTGAACTTCGACCGAAACTGGGAAGGCACCATGAGCGACCTGATGTATGACCCGGATCAATGCAGAAATATTACGCTGGATATCCGGTATTGCCTGTTTATCATTGATAAATTTGCGGGAGCAGGACATCTGCTGGAAGAAATGACAATTATTGAATAAATGGAAGGATTAATTTTATACCTTTCAGTAAATTATTGGCTTTCATTATTCTTTGTATTAATAAGTAGTAAACCATGAAAAAAGTTGGTATTATTATTTGCGCCCGCTATATTAATTGCGGCGGAGGCAAATGCCTTAGAGCACTCAGGGAACATGTGGGAGGATTTGCCTGTTACCCCAAGGAAGAACCCCTCGAATTGGTGGGGTATGCTAATTGCGGCGGATGTCCCGGTGGAAATATTGAATATGTCCCGGCAGAAATGATAAAAAATGGAGCAGAAGTAATTCATCTTGCCACCGGACTCGTGGTAGGGTATCCCCCTTGCCCCCGCATTAAGCAGTTTAAGGAGTTTATTGAACAGTACTATAAGATACCTGTTGTAATTGGAACTCATCCCATCCCACTTAAGTATTTAACTGCCCACGAAAACCTTTCGTTCTGGACCCCTTCGTTTAAAGAAAACTATATCAGCCACCTTCTTTCCGAAGATAAAAAAATAATGGAAGCCTATAACTGATTCTTTCCCGGAAATGACGAAAAAGAAAACCGATATTTTTTATTGAACAGAATCAGAATTCAAAAAAATGTCTATCTTTGTTCGCTATTTAACGAACAGTAATGAGAGCAACAGAGGTAATTACCGAAGATCAAAAGCGACTTGCCCGTTATGCTAAGGCATTGGGCCACCCGGTGCGAATGTATGTGATGGAAACCTTGTCGAAGCAAAGTTGCTGTTACAGCGGCGATTTATCCGAAATCCTCCCCATTGTGAAATCAACTCTTTCACAACATCTTAAAGAATTGAAAAATGCAGGTTTAATCCAAGGAGAAATTGAACCTCCCCGTATAAAATATTGTATCAATAAGGAAAATTGGGCCGAGGCACAAGCATTGTTTAAAACTTTTTTTCAACGCTAAAAAATTTTTATCTCAATAGTTCGTTGTTTTACGAACTACGAATGAAAAACAACACGAAAAATGACAACTATGGAAATTAAAATTCTTGGAACCGGCTGTCCAAAGTGTAAAACACTTGAAAAAGTCACCAGAGAGGCAGTTGCAGTATTGGATATCGATACCACGATAACCAAAGAGGAAGACATTGTCAAAATTATGGAATACGGGATAATGCATACTCCCGGCCTGGTTATTAATGAAAAAGTTATAGTTTCAGGCCGGATCCCTTCGATGAATGAAATCAAAAACTTTATTATCCAAAATCAGTCATTATGAAAACCAAGAAATTTTTCTTGCTGGCAGTAATCCCATTCAGTTTAAATTTTTTCTGTTCTGCTCAAACGATCGACAAAAATGAACCAGGCGAACAAATAACGACACATAAAATTGAAGTTTATTACTTTCAATATTCGCGTAGGTTTGCCACGTGTAATTCGGTGGAAAATGTCACTAAAGAGACTCTGGCCGAATTGTAGGGTTCCAACGCACGCTTTGCGGCGTACAACCTTGATGAAGCGGATGGGGAGATAAAAGGGAAAGAATTGGAAATTTCAGGACAAACGCTGTTACTTATCGCCGGTGAAACCAGAATTAATCATACCAACGAAGGATTTATGCAGGTCGGAACCAACCCGGATAAGCTAAAGCAGATTATTAAAGAAAAAATTGATCCTTTGCTTTATTTATGGAGGAATTCTTACACAACCTATGGGTAACAGCTCCCTGTCTGTGGTTATCGCGTTTGTACTTGGGCTGATGACCGCCATCAGTCCCTGCCCGCTTGCAACCCATATTACTGCGGATGGATTTATCAGCAATTGCCTTTACCGAATCAGGGGTGGGAAAAATGTATAATAAAGTCAAAACATTTCAAAAATGGTTCCGTAGGGGGGTCTCAATACTGTTTATTTCTGTAGAAATTTATTATTCAATTACTGTATTATTTTAGATTCCCGTTTAATTAGCAGAAAATAATATACGCAGTTCGGTTAATGATGAATAATTAATATAGTATAATTTATTATAGGATGGAATGGAAAAAAGAAATTAAGATATTAGCCTGGATAATGGCAGTATTTGTGTTTGCTTTCTTTATGCCGCTAGAAAGTCTTCGGTTCAAAGAGGCAATTATGGCGATGTTTGATTTATCGAAATGGTATGCACAGGAACATGTAATTCTTTGTTTGTTGCCGGCATTTTTTATTGCAGGTGTGATTTCGGTATTTGTAAGCCAGGGGGCAGTGATGAAATATTTTGGGGCAAAAGCTAAAAAATGGGTGGCCTATACTGTCGCTTCCGTTTCAGGTACCATACTGGCCGTTTGTAGTTGTACGATTCTGCCATTATTCTCGGGCATTCATAAAAGAGGAGCAGGACTTGGGCCGGCGATTGCCTTTTTATATTCCGGACCAGCCATCAATATTCTGGCAATAATTCTTACTGCCCGGATTCTGGGCGTTGAAATGGGTCTGGCCCGGGTGATAGGAGCGGTGGTTTTTGCCATTGTCATTGGTTCAGCTATGTCGCTAATCTACCGAAAAGAGGAAAAAGTAAAAAGGGAGGAACAAATAAACTTTCCTGACCTGCCGGAAAAGCGGCCCATGTGGCAAACAGCTTTGCATTTTTTTACACTGGTGTTGATTCTGGTTTTTGCCAACTGGGGAAAACCTGGTGATGCGATCACCAGTGGCGGATGGTTTTGGTTATGGACCAATAAATGGTATATAACTTCTGTATTTGCGCTATTGCTGGTCTTTTCACTGATTTTCATTTTAAAACTTAAATGGCAACATGTACTTCTGGCTGTAGTCGCAACCGTTAGCGCTGCATTCATAAGCAATTCGCCTTTAATTCCTATGGTTGTTGGCATAGCAGCGATCAGTCTGATTACCTTATTCGATAAGAACGACCCCGATAATAAAGAATGGACCTTGTCGACATGGGGTTTTGCCAAACAAATCATGCCCCTTTTGGCCATTGGCGTTGTGGTGGCCGGTTTTTTACTGGGGTCGACACATGACAACACCGTCATGGCCGGTATTATTCCGAATGAATGGATCGCTGCGCTGGTGGGAGGCAATTCGGTATTTTCCAATTTTTTTGCTTCTATTGTAGGCGCCTTTATGTATTTTGCAACATTAACAGAAGTGCCGATTCTGCAAGGATTAATGGCAGCCGGAATGGGAAAAGGCCCTGCCCTTGCCTTGTTACTGGCAGGCCCGTCACTGTCACTGCCTAATATGCTCGTTATCCGCGGCGTGATCGGAACGCAAAAAACGTTAGTGTATGTGGCGCTGGTAGTAATTATGGCCACCATATCAGGCTTGCTATTCGGCTTTTTGTTCTAAAATATTATACGGGTGTGCTGTGGTTATGGAGGGAGTAATAGAATTTTTTTCAGAAAAAAACAGCTTCCATTTAAATATACAACGGGTTAGTGGTTAATCTATACCTATCGGGTAAAAAGTAATTTAGCATGAAATATATGTTTTTAAAAAAGTATCCCTAGATAAAATTATTCTCAAAGCCATACTATGGGAGCAGGTGAAATGAAGTAACGAAAGTGAAAACAATGAAAATTTTAATTCTTTGTACAGGGAATAGCTGTCGCAGCCAAATGGCACATGGATTTCTGCAATCCTTCAACCCCTCAATCCGCGTTTATTCTGCCGGAACAGAAGCTACGGGCAAATTGAACGAACGGACGGTTGCGGTTATGGCCGCGGTTGGAATTGATATCAGCCATCATACTTCCGATTCGGTTGAAAAATATCTGCATCACGAATGGGATTATGTGATCACTGTTTGCGGAGGCGCCAACGAGGCTTGCCCCGTTTTTTCCGGAAAAGTAAAGCATCGGCTGCACATTGGCTTCGACGACCCCTCCGATGCAAAGGGAACTGAAGAATTTATCCGGAATGAATTTATTCGTGTGCGGGATGAAATAAAAAGAGAATTTGCTTCATTTTATTCGAAGCATATTCAACAAAATGTATAACCCGTACCCCTGTAATTGAAGAGAAAAGTAGTTTGTATAACACACTGAATAAACGATGACGATTATTAAAAAGAAAATCGGCTTTTTTGAAAAATACCTTACACTCTGGGTAACCCTCTGTATTATTGCAGGGATAGCCATTGGCAGTATTGCCGGTGAAAGAATTCAGTTTTTGCGAAATATGGAAATTTTTAAGGTGAATATTCCAGTCGCCATTTTAATCTGGTTGATGATTTATCCGATGATGCTCCAAATTGATTTTTCAAAAATTAAAAACATTGGGAAACACCCTAAAGGGTTGCTGTTAACCATAGTTGTAAACTGGCTGATAAAACCATTTACCATGGCATTTTTTGCCTGGATTTTTTTCTCCAAACTATATTCAGCCTTTATTTCACCTGAACTTGCCGGTGAATTT
>RZYD01000391.1 GCA_009930445.1 Bacteroidia bacterium
ATGGGAAGGATGCATTACGGCCTTACAACAGGGCAAGATCGATATTTTGCCCGACATGGCTTTCTCCCATCAGCGCAATGCCGAATATGACATCAATGCGATACCGGTTATTCAAAGCTGGTCGTAGCTATATGCCCGACCCGGAATGAAAATCAATAGTTTCGCCGATCTGAACGGGAAAAGAGTTACCGTGTTAAAAGGCTCAGTGCAACAGAATCAGTTCGACCAACTCATGAATGGCTTCGGGTATTCCTATATCCCTGTCCCGGTAAATACTTTTGAAATTGCACTGGTGCTGGTAAAAGACAAAGTGGCAGATGTGGCCATAACCAATTACTTCTTTGGAGAAAAGCATTACCAAGCCATGAAGTTAATAAAATTACCCCTGATTTTTAACCCCGCATCCCTTCATTATGCAGTAAAAAAAGGAACTAACGCAACACTGCTATCCACCATCGACCGCTACCTTAAGAACTGGACTAATTCAACACAATCAATTTATTATCAAATACTGAAAGATTATCAGCAACCCATTAACACGAAACAAGAGAGCCCACAAAAAGACGGGTGGCGTAATCTTATTCTGATAGTGGCATTTTTTGCTTTGGTAAGTATTATTTTGTTACGGCTGTGTATAAAATCGCAAAATAAAACCATTGAAAATTCGGAAGAAAAACTAATTAATGAAAAGAAAAAATTACAAAAGTACATCGAAAAAGCGCCTTTCGGAATTCTGGTAACCAATGCAAAAGGCGAATACATTGATGCCAATACAATGGCCTGTACCATTACCGGATATACGAAAAAAGAACTTACCGGAATGACTATTCAAAATATTTTAGCGCTGGAGGCAGAAACTTCAGGGACCCAACACTTTTCAAGTGTTCTGCAGGAAGGCAAAGCGAGAGGAGATCTCCCTTTTATCACCAAAACAGGCGAAAAACGGTGGTGGACGGTTGATGCTGTTAAAATAAACCAGGATACATTTATCGGATTTGTAATTGATATCACCGAGAGAAAAAACGCAGAAGATAAACTTGCTGCACTCCACAACGATATGGAAAAACAAATTAGTAAAAAAACAAAAGAGCTGCAGAAGCGCATCCAGGAGCTGGAACATTTTTATACGGTGACCATTGAGCGGGAATTACGAATGGAAGAATTACGAAAAGAAATTGAATTGCTTAAAACAAAAACGAATGAAAAGGAAAACCAAAACCCTGCATCATAAGTGGAAACGTTTCCTCTTTGCTATTATATTAATAAGAGCTTTAGGGGTAATACCCGGATATTCTCATGCTCCCTCACTTATATTTTCAACGGAAAAGTACCCGGATTCCATAACAATTGCCTCCGAGCCCGACTATCCGCCGTATTGTTTTGTCGACAAGGAAGGGAACCCACAAGGGTTTGCTGTGGAACTGTTTAAAGCGGCAGCAGAAGTGGTTGGAATTTATCCAACCATTAAAATCGGGATATGGAATCGCATTAAACAAGATCTTGCCGAAGGAAACCTTCAGGCACTGCCGCTTGTTGGTCGGACCCCTGAACGGGAAAAAGACTTTGATTTTACTATGCCTTACCTGTCCCTGCATGGCGCAATATTCGTCAGAAACGGCACAACCGCCATTCAATCAACCGACGACCTGAAGGAAAAAGAAATTATTGTTATGTAAGGGGATAATGCGGAAGAATTTGTTATCCGGGAAAAAATAAGCGACAAAATTATCACGACCAATACTTTCGAGGAAGCATTCCGATTACTGGCTGCCGGAAAACATGATGCGGTAATAACCCAGCATGTGATGGGCAGTATGCTGCTGAAAGAATTATCCATAAAAAATGTCAAATCGCTGGATATTCCTTTGCCTGAATTCCGTCAGGATTTTTGCTTTGCAGTTCGAAAAGGCGATACCCTGTTGCTTTCGCTTTTAAATGAAGGGCTATCGGTAATCATTGCCAACAATACTTACGAAACCATTCGAAATAAATGGTTTGGGCCTGAATACGAGAAAAAAATCGCCTACGGCGAGCTATTAAAAAATGCATTGCTCATCATTATTCCCATATTAATTCTTGCGGGAAGTATTATGATATTTTTAATGCGAATAGAGATAAGAAGGAAAACCCAAAAGATTAATATGGAGATTGCCGAACGAAATGCCACACTTAAAGAGCTGAACAAAAAACAAATCATCATCCAGGAAAGCGAAGAAAAAATCCGATTATTGCTCAACTCAACCGCAGAAGGTATTTTTGGAATAGACATCCATGGCAACTGCACTTTTTACAATAATGCCGCAATTAGATTTCTAAATATTCCTAAAAATCGCAAAATAATTGGGGCAAACATACATACCCTTACCGGACACAAAAATGGTGACGGAACACCTTGCGATACGGAAAATTGTATTATATATCAATCCATTACACGTAAAAAAGGAACCCATAGTGACAATGAAATTTTTGAGCGTTCGGACGGGATTTCTTTTTTTACGGAACTTTTTTCGTATCCCATTTTCACCGAAAACGGGATTTCCGGAGCAGTGGTTACATTTAAAGATATCACGCAGCGAAAAAAA
>RZYD01000392.1 GCA_009930445.1 Bacteroidia bacterium
GGTTGGGCTGATCAGCTCAAAAATTACCCTGGAAGGCCCGATCATTAAAAACAAAACCAGTTTCATTATTTCCGGACGCCGCACCTATTACGATTTGCTCGCCAAACCTTTTATTTCGCTTTCAAACACAATTAATGAAGAGGATATTTCTGCCGGGTATTATTTTTATGACTTAAACGTAAAAATTAACCACACGTTTAACCAGCGCAGCCGCCTCTACCTAAGTGCTTATTCCGGCGAAGATAAACTCTATGTCAGATCGTCGGACGACTATTACTGGGATGGGAACCACATGGAAAGCAAATTCAATATCGGGATGGGCTGGGGAAATATTACCACTGCCCTGCGATGGAATTACACCATTAACCCCAAGCTTTTTAGCAATGTAACCGCTACTTATTCGCGCTATAACTTTAATGTGGGCTTCGATGAAAAATATTATAACCTTACCGAAGACACCAAGGAAGAATGGATATTTGACTATGATTCAGGAATTTACGACTGGACGGCAAAATTTGATTTCGACTGGTTTCCGTCACCGGCTCATTCCGTGAAGTTCGGAACTGATTATGTGTACCATACGTTTGTTCCCGGTGTAAATGCCTATAAGATCACAAGCGATATCACCATTGACACCACTTTTGGTGCCAGGGATATTTACGCCAATGAAATCAGAGCCTATGCAGAAGACAATTTCACTCTCGGAAAGCGATTCAAGGCCAATCTGGGCCTACACTTTTCCGGATTTAAAGTAGAAAAAAGTTTCTATACATCATTGGAACCAAGGTTGTCGTTGTGGTACAAAATAAACGACAAAATGAGCATTAAAACGGCCTACACCACCATGACGCAGTATATTCTTCTACTGACAACCTCAAGAATCAGTCTGCCTACCGATTTATGGCTGCCGGTTACGGACAAAATAAAACCGATGCATTCGAAACAACTTGCAGCGGCAGTCGTGTACCAGCTTACCAATGAATTGGAAGTAAGTGTGGAAGGTTTTTATAAGACCATGGAGAATGTAATTGAATACAAAGAAGGCGCCTCCTTTTTAAGTCTTCAAACCGACTGGCAGGATAAAATAACCATCGGAAATGGGATTGCCTATGGGGGCGAGTTTCTGGTAAAAAAAGATGTGGGAAAAACAACCGGATGGATTGGCTATACCCTTTCCTGGTCGTGGAGAGAATTTGAGGAACTGAATTTTGGCGAACGATTTCCGGCGAAATACGACCGCCGACATGATATCGGGATAGCCATTACCCATAAATTCAACGACCATTATGATTTGGGACTGGTATGGGTATATGGAACAGGAAACGCCGTAACACTGGGTACACAAAACTACTATAGCGCAACTATTCCTAACACCTGGATGTGGTATCAAAATCAACTCACGCATTACGAAGGTAAAAACAACTATCGAATGCCGGCTTATCATCGCATGGATGTCGGATTTAATTACCGAAAAGAGAAGAAACACGGAAATGCAATCTGGAATGTAAGCCTGTATAATGCTTACAACCGCAGAAACCCATTTTATATGTTTGAAGATTATGAATACAGTATGGCTCCCAACGCACAAGGGCACAAAGTGCTTAAAATTATCAGTCTTTTCCCGGTAATCCCTTCTGTTTCCTATAGTTTCAGCTTTTAAGACCTAGTGTATGAACCGAAATGATAGCGTCATCACACACGCTGGTAAAATACTGATTTTCGATTTTAAGAAAATCAACGCTTCCTAATAAATCAAAAACTATCACAAAATGAAAACCTTATACAAAACACTTTTCATCGTTCTCCTTCCAGGGGTTATTTCCTGTACCAAAACCGTAGAGTTTAAGGGCGAAATGTCAGCCCCAAAATTAGTGATCAACAGCATTTTTTCCACGGACTCAGTTTTTAAAGTATCGGTTTCGGAAAGCCGCTTTTTTTTAGATGATGCGCCTATCGAGACCCTCCCCGATGCAAACGTAAAACTATACTCCGGGGAAACATTGCTGGGAACGTTCACCCCGCAAAATGACGGCATCTTTACCCTTGACGGGATATATCCGGAAGTGGAAAAAAACTACACGTTGAAGGTAAAGGCTTCAGGCTACGACAATGCAGAGGCTACGGCCACATTACCCCGCGCGGTTCCCATCGTTTCTATCGACACCCTCTTCAACAGCGATCCGTACGGATACACAGAAATGGAGATAAAAATTAAAATCAACGATCCCGGCAACGAAAAAAACTATTACCGCATAAGTTGTGTCGCTGACATTTACAGATATAACGAAGAGGAGCCCAATACTTTTTTCTACTCCCGCGAATTCGTGTGGCTTTGGTCTGACGACCCCGTGATAACAGGAGGGGAACAGGAAAGCGACATCTTTGGTACAGATGTATACAATACCTATAATATTTTTGACGATACTTTTTTTAGCGGTAAGACCTACTCGATTACCATGGGATTGGATGCGTGGATGTTCTATGATGCCTATGAAGAAAGTTATTATATATTAAATTTTTATCTCGAAAACCTTTCAGAAGATTATTTCACCTATATAAAATCACGAACAATGCA
>RZYD01000046.1 GCA_009930445.1 Bacteroidia bacterium
GTGCCATTATATAGGGTCAAAACATCCCCACTCACAACAGCGTTACCATCCACACGGTTGTCGGTTGCCGGGATAAGCGCAATAATATGGAGCGGCAACCGAGCCAGAGCTGCGGCATAGATAGCGCTACCTGCTGCTGCGGCTCCAGCCATATCCGACTTCATATCATCCATATAGGAGCCGGTCTTAATATTCATACCTCCCGTATCGTAAACGACACCTTTTCCCACAATGACAACGGGTTTTTCATTTACGGCATTTTCCGGATTCCATTCAAGAATGATAAAAGCGGGGTCATCGATGCTTCCTTTGTTCACGCCCAAAAGCCCCCCCATACGTAACGCTTCGATTTTCTTTTTCCCGAACACTTCGGCCTGCATTCCGGCCTCAGCAGCCATTTGTCGAAAGGATTCGGCCAGGGCCGGCGTATTAAGTGAAATTACAGGTTCATTCACCAAATCACGGGCCTTTATTACGGCCTTCATCAGCCCCTGGAATCGTTCCATGGCTTGAGCAGAAATCAGCATACTTAAAATCCGGATTTCACCGATTGTTTTTACCTCATTTTTCTCTTTAACCTTATAGTTGGCAAAGGTGTAACTTCCGAGCACAAGCCCTTCAGTAACGGCAAGTGTCATCTTCTCCCCTGCGGTAACATCAATAACCGTAAGGTTACGATTCCGTTCATTTTTTAGCATACCCCAAAGATCATCCCCCAGCTTTCGACCTGCCTCCAGACCTTCTGCATCGTCCTTTTCCGGAAGAACCATCACAAATTCAAGGTACGACAGACGATAAAAGACTACGAGATTCCTTTTATCTTCAATTTTCTCCCGAATATATTCTTTCTCAGAAGGGAGAAAGGGATCAATGGGCAAATCCTCGATCCTTCGAACCAGAAATACCCGGTTACCTTCCGGGTTTCCTTCATTTTCATGAAACAGTTTCATACTTTAATATTTAAATGCAATTGTTTAAAAATGTTTGCAGTAGCACCCTTTTGCTGTTCGATATACGCCTTACTTGCCTGGCAGGCCGCATTATATTTTAACGCATTAAAGAACATTTCATTAAGAATTTGAAGCAGTTGATTTTTATCCTCTACCTGAAATCCACCTCCTGCCATGCGTAGTCCCTGTGCTTCTAAAAACTTTCGGTTTTCAGGGCCAAATATCACCGGAACACCATAGGCAGCCGGTTCAAGAATATTATGAATCCCTTTTCCAAACCCCCCCCCCACATAGGCTACCCGGGCACAACGATAAACTGCCGAAAGAATCCCAATACGGTCGACAATCAATACTCGGGCATGGCTATGCAATTCAGGGTTGTAGGCAGACAATCTGACGGAAATACCGGGAAATTGCCGCATAATCTGCTCAATATGTGCAGATTCAACTTCATGAGGAACGATAATCAGTTTAATATTTTCGGTCAGCCTGTCCCATATCGTTGCGAGAAGAGCCTCGTCAACCGGCCAGGTGCTTCCGGCGACCAACACCTTGGCTCTCCGGGAAAAAAACGAAACAAGGTCCGGAGGGGTACTCCTGCTTTGAATTTCTGCAACCCGGTCGAAGCGTGTATCGCCACTTATCATTACATTAGTAATTCGAATCCGGTTGAGTAGCCGGGAGGATTCCGTATTCTGCACAAAAAAATAATTCACTTTGCGCAATTGTTTTCTAAACCAGAACCCGTACCATTTAAAAAAATGCTGTGATTTACGAAATACACCGCTGATCACATACACCGGCACATCATTTCGGGTTAGCACATCCAGATAATTATACCAGTATTCATATTTAACCAGAAAAAGAACATCCGGTTTCACGATCGAATAAAAACGAAAGGCATTGATACGGGTATCTGCCGGGAGATAAAAAACATAATCAGCACCGGGATAATTTTTTCGGATTTCATAACCAGAAGGCGAGAAGAAAGTAATCAGGAGTTTAAAATCAGGGAAGTGTGTTTTAAATGCATCAATAATGGGGCGGCCTTGTTCAAATTCTCCCAAAGAAGCACAATGAAACCAGGCCAGTTTGTCATGTTCATTCCGTAATTCCCCGGAGAGGGATTGAAAAATATTTTTTCGTCCTTTCACCCAACCTCTGGCCTTAGGATTAAACAGCGAAGCAACAATAATCAGAGATCGGTACAACCGTATGGCTATTTCATAAATCAGGCGCATATTGTTTAATAATAGTAATAGGATGAAACCGAACGCTGATAGAAAGGAAGCATCCATCCTACTTTCACACCGATATAAAAGTCGTTGCGCAGCATAGCCGGCTCAGGCCCCATAAGGTCGAACTGATAATCCCTCAAGGGCACCGTGAGGGCATGACTAAAATCAAGTCCTCCATAAAGGTTGAAGATATTCTGGTCATCAATAAACTGATACCCCAGAAAAAGGTTATAAACAAAACCTCCGGCCTTACGGTCGTATCCTTTTGCATATTCATCGTACACCTGAGGGGCTGCATTCATAGCCACTTCGGTCCGGATATGATGGCTCAGATAGCCGACACCTGCTGAAGCAAGAATTCCGCTGTTTGGATTTTTTCCGGTACCAGAAATAATCTTTCCCAAAGAACCCATCACCGAGAAACCACGTTCGTAGGTATCCATAAATGCCGCTCCCCCGGTAGCATCAATGATAAAACCTTGTGAAGTCTGAATCTGGCTAAAAAGATCATCAGCAATTTTCACCTTCCCTCCAAAAAAATAGGAGCAGGAAACGCCGGCCATCAGGTTACGGGCCGTTTTAAAATGGTACGAGGCGCCAATGGAGGAACATGCCCCAAAGCGGTCGGCCAAATCGCCGGCAGGAAAGGAAAATCCATAATCAATACGAAAGAGATGCACCTTAATCGCACTATCAGAAATCTGAGCAATAGCACTCAGCCTGATCAAAACAAACAAGATTATAAAAAAGAGAGGCAGCCGTTTCTTCATAAACTGAATTATTGATGCAAAGGTACACAAAAATGCAAGTATGCCATGGGGCATTTCCATTCAATAAACGCATATAACCCGGGAACATTGCCTATCTCTGCAAACATAATTACCTTTACGCGATTTTAATGGATTTTTTCATTCAAAAGGCCATAAAAAGAAAAATAAACCGTTGTTTGAAATAAGAAATAGCAAGTATACATGAAAAAAATTCAAATGGTAGATCTGGTAGGACAATACCAGAAAATCAAAAAGGAGATGGATGAAGCCGTGATAAATGTAATCGGCAGCGCTGCTTTTATTAACGGGCCGGAGGTGAACAACTTTCAAAAGGCATTAGCCCAATACCTTGGAGCAAAACATGTTATCCCGTGTGCGAATGGCACCGATGCACTACAGGTGGCAATGATGGCACTAAACCTGAAACCAGGAGATGAAGTAATCACATCGTCTTTCACTTTTATCGCTACGGCAGAAGTAATTGCATTACTGGGACTAACACCTGTGTTGGTGGATGTATTACCCGATACATTCAATATCGACCCGGAGGCAATCAGGAAAGCCATTACTCCCAAAACAAAGGCCATCGTGCCGGTGCACCTTTTCGGTCAATGCGCCAATATGGAAGAAATAATGGCAATAGCCAACGAACACCAACTTTATGTCATTGAAGATGCTTGTCAGGCTATTGGCGCGGAATATACGTTTCGTGACGGCAGCGTTAAGAAAGCCGGAACAATAGGCCACGTAGCAGGAGTTTCGTTCTTTCCTTCAAAAAATTTAGGATGTTATGGCGATGGTGGAGCAATTTTTACTGATGATGACGCACTGGCGGCCCAGTTGAAAGTAATCGTAAACCATGGCATGACCGTTCGCTATTATCATGATTACGTTGGGGTTAACAGCCGGCTCGACAGCCTCCAGGCGGCAGTGTTACGGGTTAAACTCAACTATCTTGATGAATATACAGCGCAACGGCAGCGCGCCGCTGACTACTACAACCGTGCTTTTGCCGACAATGCGAAAATCACTACGCCGGTAATTTCCAAAAACAGTACGCATGTATTTCATCAATATACATTAATACTAAACCATACCAACAGAGATGGACTGCAAAAATATCTTAACGACAAAGAAATTCCTGCGCCCGTCTACTATCCTGTTCCCTTGCATCTTCAAAAAGCGTATATTGATCCCAGGTACAGTGAAGGGGACTTCCCTGTTACTGAAAAATTATGTAAATCAGTGATTTCACTACCGATGCACACCGAACTCGATGAAGAACAATTAAACTATATCGCAACGGCAGTGTTAGATTTTGTTAATCAGGAATAACGATGGAAAAACACTATTTTGCGCATGAAACAGCAATTATTGATGCGCCCTGTTCAATAGGAGAAGGAACAAAAATCTGGCATTTCAGCCATATTATGGAAAAGTGCAGTATTGGGAAAAACTGCAATATCGGGCAAAATGTAGTCATTTCACCCGAGGTAGTGCTGGGGAATAATGTAAAGGTGCAAAATAATGTATCCGTTTACACAGGAGTTTTATGTGAGGATGATGTTTTTCTCGGCCCATCGATGGTTTTCACCAACGTCACCAACCCACGGAGTGCCATAAACCGACGTGGGGAATATGCAGCCACAGTGGTCAGAAAAGGAGCCACGATTGGCGCCAATGCAACCATTGTTTGCGGGCATGAGCTCGGAGCGTATTGCTTTATCGGAGCCGGAGCCGTGGTAATATCCGATGTTCCGGACTATGCGCTCTATGTAGGAAATCCGGCCAAACACAAAGGTTGGATGAGTCGCTATGGACACCGGCTCACTTTCAATAACGAAGGCATTGCCCTTTGCCCTGAAAGCCAGGAACAGTATAAACTGGAAAACGGAAAAATATCTTTCATCGGAAAATAATATGAAAATCAAACCTTACAATTTTGCATTGATTGGAGCTGCCGGCTACATCGCCCCACGGCATATGAAAGCCATAAAAGAAACCGGACATATTCTTCAGGCAGCACTCGACCGCTCTGATAGTGTGGGAATTATGGACAGCTATTTCCCTGATTCCTCCTTTTTCCTCGAAACCGAACGTTTCGACCGGCATTTGGATAAACTACGCCGCATCGGTGAGAATAAAATTGATTATGTAAGCATCTGCTCACCCAATTACCTGCATGATGCACACATCCGGCTAGCGCTGCGCAATGAAGCACACGCCATTTGCGAAAAACCGCTTGTGTTAAATCCCTGGAATGTTGATGCGCTCCGGGAAATTGAAAAAGAGACCGAAAAAAATATCTATGTTATTCTTCAACTCAGGCATCATCCTTCTATTCTCGAACTAAAAAAAACCATTGATGAAGGACCGGCTGATAAAGTGTACAATATCGACCTCACCTATATTACCAGCCGTGGAAAATGGTATCAGATATCCTGGAAAGGAGATCCCGAAAAATCGGGCGGAGTAGCCACGAATATTGGCGTTCACTTTTTCGATATGCTGACCTGGATTTTTGGTGATGTGGAACAGAGTGTTGTTCATCAATCAGATAAACACCAGGCCGCTGGTTTTCTCCGGTTAAAAAAGGCACGGGTCAGATGGTTGTTAAGCCTCGACTACCAACTTATCCCTTCGACCATCAAAGCAGCGGGACAAAGAACTTACCGGTCGATTACAGTGGAAGGAAAGGAGATGGAATTCAGCGGAGGGTTTACTGATTTGCATTCATTATCCTATCAAAAAATACTTGCAGGAGAAGGATTTCAGGCGGAAGAGGCCAGAAAAAGTATCGAAATTGTGCATCATATCCGAAATGCAAAACCGGTTGGAATATCAGGGGATTATCATCCATTTTTAAATTCAAAATAAATGAAAATATTAGTCACCGGGGGCACCGGTTACATCGGATCACATACTGTAGTTGAACTTCAGCAACAAAACCATGAAGTACTGATTGCAGATAATTTATCCAACTCGCACCAGGAAGTAGTAAATCAGATTGCCGCAATCACCGGAAAGACGCCAGGCTTTGAACAAATCGACCTGTCAGATTCGGGAGCAGCCTCAGCATTTTTCAAACGGCATCAGGGGATTCACGCCATAATCCATTTTGCTGCCTTCAAAGCCGTGGGCGAATCGGTAAA
This sequence comes from Bacteroidia bacterium, assembly GCA_009930445.1. Taxonomy (GTDB): domain Bacteria; phylum Bacteroidota; class Bacteroidia; order Bacteroidales; family BM520; genus BM520. The sequence continues at coordinate 6,111 of RZYD01000046.1, forward strand.
GCAACCCGCAAAATACTACCGGAATAACCTGGTATCGTTACTTAATATTCTGGATGCAATGAAAAAACATGGCATTCCCTCACTTGTTTTTTCGAGCAGCTGCACGGTATATGGAGAGCCAGACACACTGCCTGTTTCAGAGGAGGCCCCCATTAAACCGGCCACTTCACCCTATGGGAATACCAAGCAAATCAGTGAAGAAATAATTCGTGATGTAGCCAAAACCGGAGGCATAGAAGCCATTCTTCTCCGGTATTTTAATCCCATCGGAGCCCACGAAAGTGCACGCATCGGAGAACTTCCCGTCGGAATTCCCAATAATCTGGTACCCTTCATTACGCAAACTGCCGCAGGAATACGGCCACAACTCAACGTGTTCGGAGATGATTATGATACACCCGATGGAACAGCTATCCGGGATTATATTCATGTTGTGGATCTGGCCCGGGCACATATTGCCGCCGTAAATCGTCTGACAAACCACCACCATAGCGAAAAAACAGAAACTTTTAATATCGGAACAGGAAGGGGATACAGTGTAATGGAAGTAATTACCGCCTTCGAAAAAACGACTGGAATAAAACTGAACTATCGCATTACAGCACGACGTGAAGGGGATGTACCCCAGGTATGGGCTGAAACAAGCCAAGCGAATCAGGCCTTGGGATGGAAAGCAGAGAAGACCATCGAAGAGATGATGTTCAGTGCCTGGCAATGGCAACTAAATCTTAACAAACAAAATCAATAACATTAAAACGATGAATAGGACGATTTTAATCACCGGAGGAGCCGGTTTTATAGGCAGCCATCTGGTGCATCACATGGTTAGCCAATACCCTGATTATTTGATCGTTAATGCCGACAAACTTACCTATGCAGGAAACCTTGAAAATTTAAAATTGGTTGAAAAAGCTCCGAATTATCGGTTCGAAAAAGCAGATATCACTGTCATTGAAGAAATTACAGCACTGTTTGATACATATTCTTTTGACGGAATAATTCACCTGGCTGCTGAGTCGCATGTTGACAGAAGCATTAGTGACCCGGGCGCATTTATTCAGACTAACATTGTTGGTACGGTAAACCTTTTGAATGTGGCCCGTTTGTACTGGAAAAACGCGTATGAAGGCAAGCGGTTTTACCATATCAGCACCGACGAGGTGTATGGATCGCTGGGAGCTACGGGATATTTCACCGAAAAAACCGCGTATGATCCGCGCAGCCCGTATTCCGCCTCAAAAGCAGCCAGTGATCATCTGGTTAGAGCCTATTTTCATACCTATGGGATGCCGGTCACCATCAGCAACTGCTCGAACAACTATGGCCCGTATCAGTTTCCCGAAAAACTGCTGCCGCTATTCATTCACAATATAAAGAATAAAAAAGCACTGCCAGTTTATGGCAAAGGCGAAAATATCCGCGACTGGCTCTATGTTGGAGATCATATCCGTGCAATTGATACCATTTTCCATCACGGAGAAAAGGGTGAAACCTATAACATTGGGGGCAATAACGAATGGAAAAACATTGATCTGATCCAACTATTATGCAATATCATGGACAGAAAGCTAGGGCGGAAAGCAGGCGAAAGTGCAAAACTTATCACCTTTATCAAAGACCGGGCAGGCCATGATATGCGGTATGCCATTGATGCGGGGAAGATACAACGTGAATTAAACTGGCAACCTGAAACCGATTTCCAGGAGGGGCTTGAAAAAACCGTCGACTGGTATCTGAACAACGAAGCATGGCTGGAGAACGTCACTTCAGGGAATTATCAAAACTACTATCAGGAGCAGTACGAAAAACGATAACCGTATATTTTCTTCAAAAGCCATAAGTCGGGAAATAACCATGGCATAAAGGGGTGTGTTTGGAAGGATTGGAAAATGCGGCCAGGCGATCGTTTACCAGACGGCACTGGAGGTCAGTGCGTCGTTTTTTATTTTCTTAATCAACCCCTGCAATACTTTTCCCGGGCCCACCTCAATAAATTCGTTGGCTCCATCCGCGATCATATTCTGAACCGTTTGGGTCCAGCGCACCGGTGAAGTCAACTGAGCAATCAGGTTGCTTTTGATCACATCGGGATTTTTCACCGGCTGGGCGTTTACATTTTGGTACACAGGGCAAACGGGGTCTTTAAATAAGGCTTTCTGAATTGCTTTTTCCAGTTCAATTTTAGCCGGTTCCATGAAGGGGGAATGAAAAGCACCGCCCACTTTTAACGGAAGTACACGCCCGCCGGCAGCGGTCAGCTTTTCATCGGCCACTTTAATCCCTTCAACCGATCCTGAAATAACAATCTGTCCGGTACTGTTATAATTAGCCGCCACGACAATATGTTCACCAGAGATAGCGCGTAAGATATTCTCCACCTCTTTATCAGGCATTTTCAGAACGGCGGCCATAGTAGAGGGGCTTTTTTCACAAGCGAGCTGCATCAGTTCAGCGCGACGGGATACGAGTTTCAGCCCTTCCTCAAACGTCAGGGCACCTGCAGCTACCAGTGCGGAAAATTCACCCAGCGAATGCCCGGCCACCATATCGGGACGGAAACGTTCGTTTCCCATTACCCGGGCCATCACTACGGAGTGTAAAAATATGGCAGGTTGAGTAACTTTGGTCTGCTTCAAATCCTCCTCACTTCCTTCAAACATAATATCGGTAATTTTGAATCCCAATACATGATTTGCTTTGGCAAACCAATCTCTGGCAGTGGCTGAATTATCGTAAATATCTTTACCCATCCCGGAAAACTGGGCTCCCTGTCCGGGAAAAACAAATGCTTTCATTGAGTCTTTCTTAAAATGTTTTAACAGATTAACCTGTCATTTACAAACCACTAACTGACCTCAGGTTATTTCCTGTTGCCAAAAAAGCGCAGCAAAAATAAGAATAAATTTATAAAGTCAAGATAGAGGGTTAAGGCACCCATTACAGCAAGTTTATTGAAAGCCTCTCCGTGACTGCCCATAGTATCGCCCAAACGTTTAATTTTCTGCACATCCCATGCAGTAAGGCCGGTAAAAATAATGACTCCTGCCATACTGATAAAATAATCGAGTGCTACACTTTTCATGAAGAGATTCACCAAAGAAGCAGCGATCAATCCGAACAATCCCATTATCATTATGCTTCCAAAGCGGGATAAGTCGACTTTTGTTGTATACCCCAATACAGCCATAATGAGAAACATAGCAGCGGCTATGGCAAAAGTTTTATAGACAGAGGCGGCGGTGTAAACCATAAAGATAAAACTGAAGCTCACCCCGTTAATCAGTGAATACGCGCCGAAAAGCAGTGCCAATGCAGCGGCGGAAAGCCGTTGATAACCGAACGACATAATCAGCACAAAGATTAGCGGAGCAAACATCACACCTATTCCGAGCCCTGACATACCCCGTTCATTCACAAGCAGGGAAAACAGAGCCTGATTATTGGCAAAATACCATGCTACGACAGCCGTAACACCGACACCCAGGCCCATCAGAAGGAACACCTTCCGAAGCAAATGGCTCAGAGCCAAAACTTTCCCTCCTGAGTAGGAGATTGAATTCTGATATTCCATTGTTTTTACTTTTTCAACAGCGTTATGCGTTTGGCGTTGAAACGCTACAAAAGAAACATTATTGTATAAATCGCTTAGTGGAGCCGAGAACCAATCAGATGAATAAATTCCTCACGTGTAGCTTCCCGCAGAAAAGCACCCATGAAATCGGAAGTAGTAGTAACCGAATTCTGTTTCTGAACGCCGCGCATCGACATGCACATATGCTGTGCTTCAATTACAACGGCAACGCCCAGCGGATTAAGGGTTTTCACAATACAATTTTTAATTTGCGTAGTCAACCTTTCCTGTACCTGAAGCCGGCGGGCAAAAGCATCGACAATACGCGGTATTTTACTCAAGCCCACAATATATCCGTTGGGGATATACGCCACATGAGCTTTCCCGACAAATGGGATCATATGATGTTCGCAGAGCGAATAAATTTCAATATCCTTCACCAGAACCATCTGCTTATAATCTTCCTTAAACCGGGCAGAAAGCAAAATTTCCTGGGGGTTGAGTTTATATCCGTGGGTTAAAAACTGCATCGCTTTGGCAACCCGAAGTGGTGTTTTCTGAAGCCCTTCACGGGAAGGATCTTCACCAATTAACGTCAAAATTTCATGATAATGGGAAGCCATTTTATCCACAACCTCCATATTATAACAATCAACTTTTTCATAGCCGTCATTATCGCAGCAATTATCGGCCATCATACTTTCCTTTGGTTCATTCATAAAACTATTCTCCAAAATATTCAACATAATTATTTTCGGTTTCCACCAGTTTAACACAATGCAGTGCAGCTCCAATCGACGCAACGGGTTTCGCCAGCTGATTCCAGATGGCAATGGCAATATTTTCGGAGGAGATAATAGTATCTTTAAGAAAATCAACCTCTACATTAAGATTCTTATGATCGAGTTTATCAATCACCTGTTCCTGCATTATCCGGCTAAGATCCTTCAGATTAACCAGATACCCGGTTTCGGGGTTCATAGGCCCCTTAACAGTAACATAGAGAATATAATTATGCCCATGCCAGTTGGGGTTCGAACATTTCCCAAAAACCTCCATATTTTTCTCATCGCTCCAATCGGGACGAAACAGGCGATGGGCTCCATTAAAGCGTTCCCTGCGAGTGATATAAATAATTTTTTCAGCCATACGCAAAAATCATTGTCATGAATGGGTTGTAAGCTTATTGTTTAGAGGCCGATGCTTCGAAAAGATTTTGTTCTTTCTTTTGAGGCATTCCCTCTTCGTCCATCTTGCAGGTGCCTGTAAAAGTGGCTCCCGGCTCAATTGCCAATTTACTAACAACGATATCTCCGAAAAGTTTTGCTGTACTTTTCAGGATTAACAAGCCCTGCACATTCATTTTCACGCGCAAATTTCCTTCCACCTCGGCATTGCTGCAGTTCACAGTGCCATCAATGACTCCGGTTTTTCCGATAATCAATTTCCCTTTACATTCCAGATTTCCATTTAAGGTACCATCTATTCGAATGTTTCCATTCGTAATAACATCGCCTTTAATTTCCGTTCCGCTCTGGATAAGATTGGCGGAAGTAGTATCCATTTCGGGTAATTTTGCCATAGCTGATATGCTTAATTTTGGGTTTTCCGACAAATATATCTCTTTTTCATAAAACGAGTGCCTCTATTTCGTTTGATAATTCTGATTATAAAACATCAGATAAGCATCCAGATTTTTATTTTTATAAAAAACCGGATAGTTACCAGCGCTGATTACGAAATGAAAATAGCCGGAAGTGGTTAGTTGAGAAAACACGTATTCATTGGAGACGATACTTTCCATAAAATTCATTGCCTCAGTGGCCCCGGCAAAACTGCTCACCGTGATCATCTGCATTTTATCCTGCAGAATCACGGAACTGACCGACAGTTTGTCGAGCTGATAGAATTTACTGTTAAAATCCGATACCTTAACCTTGGTAGCATTCACATTTATTTTTGATCCATCCACCACCAGCACATAAAAATGCTGACTTTCAGGATTATATTTATACAATTCAGCCAATTCCTTAACTTCCTGGGCTATTGTATCGGTAACTTCTTTTTCCTCGCCCAACACCAGGTCGGGATTAAACATTTGCAAAAGGATATTCTGTGCCAGAGGCGTAACATCGCTATTGGGATACTTCAGCACGATTTCCTGCAGCCCGGCCACCAGGCTGTCCTGTTGCTGCTTTGCGCCAAAGGCCATTGCTTTAAGGTATTTAAATTTAGGGGTAAATTCATCCTCCGGATAATTATTAATCCCATCATTGGCATAAATAAACACCAGGCTATGCATTCCATCCTTGTAGGCCATATAGGTTTCACGATACAGAGCAGCCTTTTTGTTCAAGGCATCAAGAAGGGTTTTATTATACTCCGGATCACGGATTATTTTTGCATAATCGGTATCAGGAAATTCGGTAAGGATACGATTTTTATACCTTTCCGCGAGTGCG
>RZYD01000393.1 GCA_009930445.1 Bacteroidia bacterium
CATTGAAACAGAACACGTTGTGACACCGAAAGAAATCGAAAAAAATACCCTGAGTTATCATGGATCGCTTTATGGCAGCAGTTCAAACAGCCAGTTTGCAGCTTTTATGCGACATCCAAATTTTTCACGAAAACATAAAGGCCTATATTTTGCAGGCGGTAGCGTGCATCCCGGGGGAGGTATCCCTCTTTGCCTTGCCTCTGCAGCCATAATTGACAAAGAAATTTTATCTTTATAAAAAATTGCTGCGTGAAAAAAAGTAACTATTTAAAAAACGCATTTATTGTTTCCATTATCCTTGGCGCAATGTATCTCATTGCCGTTTTTGGTATTGCATTCGATGATACTGTATCGGACTATTCGCTCATCCTTCCGATAAATCTGATCGTTATGTTTGTGGTAATGATTCTGTTTAACAGAAATGGCATAATGAGTATTGGGTACTTGCTGGCGATTTATTTCTCCGGATTTTTTGTGGAGGCATTGGGCGTAAACACAGGATGGATTTTCGGAGAATACAAATACCTCAATGTTATGGGGCTGAAAGTCTTCGAAACCCCTCTTCTTATCGGTATCAATTGGGTTATCCTGATTTTTGGTGTTGCTGACATTACCAATAGGTTCCAGGTACATCCGCTCTTCCGCGTTTTTTTGGGCGCCGGCCTAATGTTGATTTTTGATGTGGCACTTGAACCCAATGCCATACGCATGGAAATGTGGCAATGGAAGGGAGGAAACATTCCGGCACAAAATTATCTGGCCTGGTACGCAATTTCAGCCCTGATGCTTATTCCTGCATCCAAAATCCTTAAACGGCCTAATCCGGTCGCCTCTTCCATCTTTTTACTTCAGCTCGCGTTCTTTCTGGTGTTAAACCTTATTTATTCCTATCGCTAATGATTGAAGCCAATCCGAATCGCTACGTTATCCGGGTTTTTGTCCATTATATCGGCCATATCCTGAAAAAAAACTTTCATACGATTCACCTGGATACTGAGTATGAGACACCCCTTTCCGGGTCTGCCGTGCTGATTGGAAACCACGTGGGATGGTGGGACGGTTTTTATGCTTTCTATCTTAATACGCAGTACTTTAAAAAAAATTTTTATATCATGATGCTGGAGGAGGAATTGCGAAAACACAGGATTTTCCATAAAGTTGGCGCCTTCTCCATAAAAAAAGGGACACGGTCGATGCTGAAATCCCTGAATTACGCCAAAAATCTTCTCACCAAAAACAACAACCTCCTGGTGTTCTTCCCGCAGGGAAAATTACATAGTTTATACTGCACGGATATCCGTTTCGAAAAAGGAATTACACGCATTATTGATAAAAAACGCTCCGATTCAGTCTTTTTTTTCGCCTCCTTTGTTGATTTTCTGGATAATAAAAAACCAACCCTTTTTCTGGCCGTTCGGAATGCAACCCAATATAAAACAACCCCGGAAACCACATATGAAGAAGCCTATCAAAAATTTTACGCTGCTTTTCTCCATCAACAGCAAAATCTAATCCAATGATGTTACAAAGTATTGCCCTCGTGATCTTCGTATTTACGGCCTTACGCCTGTTGGTGATTTTAACAAATATTTTCACAAAACAATGGCTATCGGTTGGTTATGATAACGGAAACGAAAAAGTATCGGTGTTAATACCCTGCCGGAATGAAGAAAATAACATAAGCGTTTTACTCAGCAACCTAACCCGACAGGAGTATAAAAACCTCGAAATTCTTTTGTATGATGATGAATCGACCGATCATACTGCCGCCATCATTCACTCATTTGCCCTTCAGTATCCACAAATACGGTACATCAAAGGAAACCCGCTACCTGAAGACTGGTCAGGAAAAATTTATGCCTGCCATAAGTTGGCACAAGAGGCAACTGGCGAATATTTCCTGTTTGCCGATGCAGATGTCTTATTTCATCCCGGTAGTATAACCAGCGCTGTGGCCCATCTAAAAAAACACAACCTGCACCTGCTTTCTCTGTTCCCGCAACAACAGATGCTAACCCGTGGTGAAAAAATCACTGTTCCCGTGATGAACTGGATTTTAGTCAGCTTTTTACCCCTTATCCTCACCCGTTTAAGCAAACGGCCTTCTTTATCGGCGGCCAATGGACAGTTTATGCTTTTCCGGAGTGAATCGTACCGCAAACATCAGTTTCATCAGGCGATAAAACGATCGCTTGTGGAGGATATTCATATTTTCAGATATATGAAAAAACTTGGCCTACAAGTACATACGTTGTTGGGCAATGGGTTTGTGGAGTGCAGAATGTATCATTCCTATTCCGAAGCCATCGAAGGTTTTTCAAAAAATATTACTGATTTTTTTTCTGGAAGGGGGTTCATGATTCTTTTTTCATTGGCTACATTGACGGGGCCGTGGCTAATCTTCTTCACGCTTCCCCGGGTGTTATTTTTTGTTTATCTTGGGATGATTATTACCATTCAGACCGGATTTTCCTTTGCAAGCGGACAAAACATTTTCGATAATTTAAGGTTTCTGTTTCATCAGCGTGTGGCCTTTTTTCACATGGTGTATAAAGCAATAAAAAT
>RZYD01000394.1 GCA_009930445.1 Bacteroidia bacterium
GGAAGTATTGCCCGATAACATTGCCCCGGAAAAAAATCTGGTCGATGCCATCATAGCGTACGATAAGGCACTGGTTTGCTTTTCTTCCTCTACAGCCGGAACCCTTGCTTTTTTGCTGAACTGAGCCCTTACGGGCAGTCGCTGCATTTTTTTTATCTGCAAAAAAATGTAGTGGCTTAGCTTTACCTCCTATGAAACGAGAAGAGCGCTATACCTTCGTACTTAATTGGTTTCAAGCCAATAACCCGGAGGCTGATACCGAACTGCATTATTATTCGCCCTATGAATTGTTGGTTGCAGTAATTTTGTCGGCGCAATGTACTGATAAACGGGTCAATCAGATTACTCCTGCATTTTTTGAACGGTTTCCCGACGTATATACCTTATCCTCTGCCTCAGTGGATGAAATTTTTTTGCTCATCCGCAGTTGCTCTTATCCCAATAATAAAGCCAGGCATCTTTTGGGTTTGGCCCGTATGCTGGTTGTTGATTTTGAGGGTATCGTTCCCTCCGATGTTGATACGTTGCAAAAGTTACCTGGCGTTGGCCGTAAAACTGCTAATGTGATTGCCTCGGTTATCTTCAATCAGCCAGCCATGGCTGTTGATACCCATGTGTTTCGGGTGGCCGCCCGCATTGGGCTGACCTGGCGCGCCAAAACACCCCATGAAGCCGAAAAACAACTCGTGCGGTTTATCCCCCCCAGGCTGATACCCCGCGCACATCATTGGCTCATTCTCCATGGCCGGTATGTTTGTAAAGCCCGTAACCCGAAATGTCAACAGTGTGGAATTGCCCCTTGGTGCCGCTATTTTGCACGCACTTCAGGCAATCCTAAAAAATACAGATTGCCCTGAACTTTTTTCTGCGCTGATAGTTTATGAATTGAAAACAAGTCGACAATCAAATTCCTTAGTCAATGAAACGTTTACAAGCCGGAGACCTGGTACCTGATTTTACAGCAACCGATCAACATGGAAAAACAATAACACTCAGCGATTTTTCAGGTGAAAAGTTGATTATCTATTTTTATCCTAAGGATAATACACCAGGCTGTACTGCCGAGGCCTGCAACCTGCGCGATAACTATGCCTTGCTTCAGAAAAAAGGGTTCAAAATTATTGGTATAAGCGCTGATTCTGAAAAATCACACCGCAGCTTTTCCGAAAAATTTTCCTTGCCGTTTCCTTTAATCGCCGACACGGATAAAGAACTCATTACCCGTTTTGGCGTTTGGGGTCCCAAAAAATTTATGGGTCGGGAATATAAAGGCATTCACCGGATTACTTTTATTATCGATGAAAATGGTGTGATACGCCATGTGATTGATAACGTGAAAACCAAAGATCATACGGCGCAAATTTTAGATCGCTATCCCGGGTAATGTCACGTTGTACTTTTGGCGTACATTGTTTCTTTTATTTTCTTTTCGTAGATTTGGAACCTTCTGAAATGATAAATTTTTAATCATTTTTATCAATCAGAGGGTTATTTTTTCTCTGTTTTCAGATTAACAGTAAATATAAAAATTAATAAGATGAGCGACGAAAAACAGAATACCGAAAAACAAAAAGCATTAAAACTTACCCTTGACAAGATTGAAAAGGCTTATGGTAAAGGAACCATAATGAAATTGGGCGGGGAGGCAGTTGAGAATATCCCCTCTATCAGCTCGGGCTCCATCGGCCTTGATCAGGCAATGGGGATCGGCGGGTTCCCCAAGGGACGCGTGATCGAAATTTATGGCCCTGAATCATCAGGAAAAACTACCCTGGCCATACATGCCATTGCCGAAGCACAAAAAATGGGCGGAATTGCCGCTTTTATCGATGCCGAGCATGCCTTTGACCGCTTCTACGCACAACGCCTGGGGGTCGATACCGAAAATCTCCTCGTTTCTCAGCCCGATAACGGGGAACAAGCTCTGGAAATTACCGAGAATCTGATCCGATCTGGCGCTATTGATATTATTGTGATCGACTCCGTCGCCGCACTTACTCCAAAAGCCGAAATTGAAGGTGAAATGGGTGAATCAAAAATGGGCCTTCAGGCCAGGCTTATGTCACAAGCCTTGCGAAAACTTACCAGTACCATTAGTAAAACCGGATGCGTTTGTATGTTTATCAATCAACTGCGTGAAAAAATCGGCGTTATGTTCGGGAACCCTGAAACTACTACCGGTGGAAATGCACTGAAATTCTATGCCTCCGTACGCCTTGATATTCGCCGCACCTCAAGTATAAAAGATGCCGATAATGTGGTCGGAAACCGGGTGAAAGTTAAAGTGGTGAAAAATAAAGTAGCCCCCCCATTTCGTCAGGCCGAATTTGATATTATCTATGGAGAAGGAATCTCCAAATTGGGTGAAATTGTCGACCTGGGAGTGGATTTTAATATCCTGACTAAATCCGGCTCATGGTACTCCTATGGCGAGACCCGCCTGTGTCAGGGCCGCGACGCACTTAAACGCCTGTTGGCCGATAATCCTGAACTGGCCGAAGAATTGGAAATGAAAATCCGGGAGGCGATCAAAAAATGAGAATACTTTCACTGATCCCTGCTGT
>RZYD01000395.1 GCA_009930445.1 Bacteroidia bacterium
TGAATGCGGAGAGAGGGGGATTCGAACCCCCGGTACGGTTTCCCGTACGTCAGTTTAGCAAACTGGTGGTTTCAGCCACTCACCCACCTCTCCAGATTATGAACAAAATGCTATTTGTTTAGCCTCGGTATGAACATCCGTAAAACGGACTGCAAAAATAGGGAGTTTTTTTTAAACTGCAAACAATAACTTCAAAAAGGCCATAAATAAGATATTTACGCCGATGCTGACTACAATACACTGATTATTTGGTTATTACAAAGATCCATCCCCTTACGCAATGGATCCTGTATCCCGAAAAACCTCGTAAAACTTACCCTAAGCTTCCTTCTCCGGTAGATCGTTACACTTTTTCATCCAGGACCAACCGAAATCCCAGATGACGATGGAAATAGGAAGGGATATTCCGGCATCGGTTATGCACAGTACAATAAACGGCTTCTCTATTCCAGGCGCCCCCCCTGTACACTTTTTCCGTCCCGGTTTCCGGCCCTTTGGGATGAACGACCGGGCCATCGTCAAGGTAGTGCTCCTGATACCAATCCTTGCACCATTCCCATACATTACCACTCATATCATATAAACCCAGTTCATTGGGGGCTTTCATGCCGACTTCGTGCGTAGAACCGGATGCATTTTCGACGAACCATCCTACTTGCTCCAGTATATCACTGCCGGAATAAATGAATCCCTTACTTCGATTGCCCCCCGCAGCCGCATACTGCCACTCTGCTTCCGTTGGTAAACGATATTTCTTTCCTGTGATTTGATTGAGTTGCAGGATAAATACATTCACATCATTCCAGGAAACATTCTCGACGGGTAACCGTTCTCCGGTAAAAAAAGAGGGATTGATACCGGTCACCGCAGTCCATAAGCCCTGTGTTACCGGATATCTGGCCATCCGGAAAGCCTTCATTATCACTTGATGCTCAAGCTGCTTGCGGATAAATATTCCACGGCCACTCTGATTTTTGCAATAAAATTCACCGCTTTCAACAGTGCACATCTCCGGAAGAAGATGCTCATCGAAATTCCGGTGGTTTCCCGGCGATTCTCCGGTGTAACTCTTTTTATGGTCAGGATGTAACGTTTCCATACTTATCATTATAAAATATTGGTTGCATGTTTTTCAAAGTTACAAAATTATTCACTACATCCGTTTCCGGTCGGGAATCACTACCTGTAGTCGCCTTGAAAAGTACGGGTAAAAAGATTTCTTTTAGTGGATATCTGTGTCCAAACACATAGCGCGCAATTCCAAAAGGGTTCCGTTAAAATCGTTTCCATCCACATAATGACGTATACCATATACCCTGATCCGTTCGGAGAATTGATGGAAGGTCCAGTTCACCCCCTGGAGTTTGTGTTTTCCGGAATAAGAAGCGATCCAGAGCGGAAAATTTTCTACACTGCCCTGCAAAATCTCAGTGTAAAACGTTCGCCCGGTATATACAACAGGGGTTACTCCATAATGTTGCTCAGCCATTGTAAGCCATTTTTTCACCCCTCGGGTCAGCGACTCATTCCCATAACGGCTATGCTTTTCCACATCGAGTATAGGAGGAAGATCGCCTGGTTCTAAGGTAACCCGGGATGCAAAATTCCTAAACTGTTGTTCAGCGGGTTCATCCGGACGATAATAGTGATAAGCACCCCGGATATACTGATGATTACGGGCATTTTTCCAGTTGCGTTTAAACTGGGTATCTACACCATCAGCACCCATGGTAGCCCGGATAATTACATACGCAATGGGATGATGCGACTGCCTGACTTTATCCCACGCAATGGTTCCCTGATAATGCGAAACATCAATTCCAAAAACATACTCCGACCTTGAAGCATGCTGATTTTCCCTGAATTGCATTTTTGGTAATAAAACCCGATACGTAACTGTGCCTGCGATTATCATAAAAACCAGAAACAAAACACTTCCTGTAATAAACACAGATTTCCGCCTTAACGGTCTGGGTGGAACCGAAGGAATGGGTGGGACCTCTTTTTGATCCGTTCGTGCATTCCGGCGCCAACGATGGAATCTGATCAATAGGAAAATAAAAAAAGCAAAAAATAGCAAAAGAAAAAAACCTGCGCGCAAAGGATGATGATGCACATAGCCTTGAAAAGAGACGAAAACCAGAAACCCATAACAGAGAATCATACAGAGGATATTTTAGAGGAAAATTAAATTGCACTTCGTATTCAAACACCATTCGATGCGCTATACATCAACTTTCAGCCAGAAAAAAAATACCCCATAACAAATTGCCATTCTGCGGATAGGCGCAATGGAATTAGAGGATTTCCACAGGATGGATCGTACTCGATTTTTTTGACCCTGCCAAATATAAACAATTCCCTGAAATTTCCTTTTTTTTTAAGAAAAGACACGAAGAATGCACGCTTGTAAGGCATCGAAAAATGGAGTAATATTGCAGATTCTTAAATAGACAAGGATTACGGGAATAAACCGACAGAAAATGAACAAAGGATTATTGACCATTTTTCTTTTAATTCTCTCAAACACCTTCATGACACTGGC
>RZYD01000396.1 GCA_009930445.1 Bacteroidia bacterium
TAAAAATAAAACGAAAAGGTACATATATATGGAAAGGAAGAGCAATTTCCTGCGATTAAAACAGCTAATCATATTGATATTGTTGATTTCCGGCATGTCGGTTGGGGCCCAAAAGGATCCGCTTCGGTTTCGCCGAACCATTTATACTTCCTATATCTCGGGCAATATGGAACAGTGGAAACAGGAGATTAATACGCTACAGCTTCAGGCCCGCGAAGAAGTAATGCAGCGCGAATTGTTGATTGCAGAATACGGATACATTGCCTGGAGCCTGGGAAATGGCCGGAAAAGAGAAGCAAAGCAATACCTGGAAACTGCCTCACAGCGGCTTGATGCACTTTTTCTGGCCTATCCCGATGACGCCGAACTTTTGGCGCTAAAGGGTGCGTTCCTGGGCTTTGAAATGGACGGGGCGTTCTATAAAGCACCCTTTCTGGGTCCCAAAAGCCTGCATTTTATAACGGGTTCCGTTTCAGCTGATTCGTTAGCACCCCACGGTTTTATCCAGGCCGGTAACGCCAAATATTACCTACCCCCGGCGTTAGGCGGATCAAAAACAGAAGCATTGCTGTATTATGAAACCGCGGAAAAAAATTATCAACCACTTTTTCAGGAGAATCCCTATGATTGGAGGTACCTCAATTTGTTAATTCAGATGGCCAACGTTTATGAAGCACTGAATAAAATTAATGAGGCTGAAAAAACCTACCAGAAAATAGTACGGCTGGCCCCTTCTTTTTCATGGGTCAGAGATGAGTTATATCCTGCATTTATTCAACGAATACAAAACACAAATTAATATTTACCAAATACGAAAACTATGCGATTAGCGGTTATAGCACACGACGGAAAAAAGGCCGAGATGGTAGCCTTTTTAAACCGACATATTCAATTTCTGTTAAAAAAAGACATCCAGATTATTGCTACTGGAACCACCGGAAAACATGCGCTTCAGGCAGGGCTGGAGGTGCAGTGCTATGCTTCAGGCCCTAAAGGAGGCGATGCACAGATTGCTGCTGAAGTAGTAAATGGAAATGTTCAGTTGGTTTTCTTTTTCCGTGACCCCATGGACAAACATCCCCATGAACCTGACATTCAAATGCTTATGCGTGTTTGCGATGTATTTAACGTGCCTTTGGCAACCAACCCGGCTTCTGCAGAATTAATTCTTAAAGGCCTGGAATCATCGGTTTCAATAAAATAGGCCTGGTCTATCCTTACGCTATTCATGTTTTGGCATATCCGCTAACATTAACAATTCTACACCCCTGTTGTGCAGATCTTTAGCGATGCAAACAACATTTCAGATGATCCAGAGGTAATTCTGTAAGCAGGCTGCTAGCTAAAAAGTGATTCCCAAAGTGATATTCAGAATATCACTTTGCGACCCCCGAACGGAGGGAAATACCGCCGTTAGTCCGCTTTCATGATTCACATCCAGCGAAAACAGTAAAACATCCAACCCAACACCAAAATCCCACGACCAGACTGCCCCGGAAAAGCTGGCGGTGTTAAGTGTATGCAGATTGTCATTAACGTGGGTTACTATACGCAAAACCGGGCCGGTATAGAGCCGAAAGTTAATCACACCAAGGCGTATTACTTTTTGTCCCAGATAGGCCGGAATACGTACCTGAGAAATTTTTACCTCATCCTTAGTAAAAATCCCATTTATCGTTGAACGGAAATCAGATCGCGATTGCAGCCATTGAACACCTGTCTCAAAATAAGATTTTTTTCCGTATCGAACGTGTACTCCGGCCTGATACCCCCAGTCATCGAGTATGATATACTTTTCCGGGTGTGTTCTAAAGCGGGTAGAGTTAATACCTGCCATAAAACTGATGTCCAGCTGACCAACACATATTTGAAAGAATCCCAAAAAGAGAAGTAATGTAAGACAAACCTTTTTCATAAGACAGTAAATTGGTTTACAGGAATCGTGGGTAAAGCCCTATTCATCATTTTTACCTAAAATCTTCTCTCTATAACAGAGGTATAAATAGAATAAAGACGAAAAACCAGGGCCAGGGTTGCCGGAATTCAAAGTTCAAATAAAATTAACTATTTTTTCTATAAAGTATATAGTTCTTAAGCGCACAATTCACCGGCATATATCCTTCAGGAACTTCACCATGTGATTCACACAGATACCACTGCGTTTCAGGGGAGGTGTACTGAAGGGTAACAGAATAATACCGCTGGAGATAGGCGTTTAGTCCGTAATTAAACATTAATGGTTTATCCACCCGAATATAGGAATGGCTTCCCGTAACGGTCCCGATTATTTTTATATCATGCAGCATATCCCTGTCACGCAAAGGTGTATTACGGGTAACGATTGAAAACAGCAGGATACCAGCTATGGAGGCAAGCATAAAATAGCGGGTAAGTTGTACAAACCTTAATTTTTGATTGAACCACAGGGCCATACGCTCAACAGGTCGTTGGGAAAAAGAAGTAAAAGCCAGAGCATAAAAAGGCAGAGCCGGAACAAAATAATAATCATGTTGCTTCAAACTTACCATCAGCGGAAGCGTAGCAC
>RZYD01000397.1 GCA_009930445.1 Bacteroidia bacterium
AAGTCGATGGGTTATTTTTTGGCCATTTCGGTATTAACAGACATCAGAAATAATTTTGTAAGTTTGTAGTAACAATCCTAAAAAAATGAATTATGGCATCAGGAGTGAATAAAGTAATTTTAGTGGGCAATCTGGGGAATGACCCGGATGTAGTAGCGATTGAAACAAATTTAAAAAAAGCTACTTTTCGTATGGCCACTACTGAATCGTACCGAAATCGTGAAGGGCAGCGCGTGGATCAAACCGAATGGCACACAATTACAGTGTGGCGAGGATTGGCAGAGGTGGTAGAAAAATACCTCCATAAAGGAAGTAAAGTATATGTGGAAGGACGGCTCAGAACCCGCGAGTACACAGACAAAGAAGGGATAAAAAAATACTTCACGGAAGTTTTATGTGATTCGCTGGTTATGCTCGACCGGGTTGATAGTAATACGAATGGCGGCACAACTGCAGCTTCGTCGACGGTAGCGCAAAATACTTCCACACCACAAAATACGGATACGCCTCCCGAGGAAAACCCAGAGGATGATCTTCCCTTTTAATGTGAAGTGATAACATTGCAGAGGAGCGAAAAGGCTATCCTTCAGATAGGTTTTCACTCCTCTCTTCATTTTTATCGTATTGTTTATTACTTTTGTGGCAAACAATAGTATCCGACTTGATAACAACAGATTCTGATCCGTTTTCGGTATGTATGGTTCTATTAACAAACCTGCAACACAGTACCTTTAACGCTACCGTCATTATTGCTTTGCTAATGATTCTACTGTTACTGCTGATTTCCGGGCTGATTTCCGGATCGGAGGTAGCCTATTTTTCGCTTAACCCACAACAGTTGCAGCACCTCAGAAAAAACGAAGAAAAATCCTCTATCCTGGTAATTCAACATCTGGAAAACCGAAGCGACCTGCTTGGTTCCATTCTGGTAACCAACAATTTCGTCAATGTGGCTATTATTCTCATTTTTACTTATGTATCGGAAAAAATACTCAATCTTTCTGATTCCAAAGTGCTGCAATTTATCATCGAAGTGGTAATTGTTACCTCGGTACTGCTTCTTTTTGGAGAAATTCTCCCAAAAATAATTGCCACAAAATACCCCGTCAGGTTCGCACAACTTATGGCAAAACCGTTACGAATTCTGCATATTATCTTTTATCCGATAATATTCCTCCTGGTACAATCCACGGGCATCATCGATAAAAAAATTAAACGTAAAGGATTCGACATCAGTCGGGACGACCTCTCGGATGCAGTGAACATGACCATCGATTCATCGCAGCCGGAAGAAGAAAAAAAGATACTACAGGGGATTGCAAAATTCGGCGACATTGAAGTGAGTGAAATCATGAAATCGCGGGTGGATGTAGTGGCAGTAGAAGAAAGCACATTTTTTCCTGCGTTGCTAAAAACCATTGCCAATTCCAATTTTTCCCGAATACCGGTATTTAAAAATAACTTTGATCAGGTTACGGGCATTCTGTATATCAAAGACTTGCTGCCTTATCTGAAAAGAGAAGATGATTTTGAATGGCAGAAATTGCTAAGGGAGGCCTTTTTTGTTCCTGAGAACAAAAAAATCAACGACCTGCTGCGAAACTTTCAGGAAAAAAAAATACACATGGCCATCGTAGTGGATGAATATGGCGGAACATCGGGAATAGTAACCATGGAAGACATTCTGGAAGAAATTGTGGGAGAAATTAGCGATGAATCCGACAGTGTGGACGACGAGATTGATTTTGAAAAAATCGATGAACACAACTACATCTTTGAAGGAAAAATTTCTTTAAACGATTTATGTAAAATCATTAATGCCGATGACCGGATTTTTGATACAGTTAAAGGAGAAGCGGATACTTTGGCCGGATTAATTCTTGAACTAAGAGAAGAAATTCCGCTTCAAAACGAAAAAATCACCTGGGACAAATATACATTCACGATCCGCGCTGTTGACAACAGAAGAATAAAAAAGGTCCACCTGCTAATAAAAGATTATGCATCATAAAATTCGATTTATTTTCCTGGTATCCGTTCTCCTGTTTACGGCCTGCAAAGAAACACCCGTACCCAAGCCACGGGCCTATTTCCGTATCGACCTCCCGGAGTCGCAGTTTGTGCCCTTCGACGCAGGCTATCCCTATACTTTCCAGTATCCAGCCTATGGCCAAACCAGAATCAAATCACCGGAAGACTCCCTGAATTTTTGGGTCGACATTGCGTTTCCCACGTTTCATGGTGCACTCCACATCAGTTATAAAGCAATAGATAACAACCTGGGAATCTTTATCGAAGATGCATTTGAAATGGTCTCAAAGCATATCCCCAAATCCTCGGGAATCAATGAACGGAATTATCAATACCCCGAAAACAACGTGTATGGGAACGGCTTTTTTATTAAAGGACCGGAAGCAGCCTCTCCTTATCAGTTTTATGTAACCGATTCAACCGCTCACTTCCTCCGTGGAGCCCTGTATTTTCAAACCCTCCCCAACAACGACTCTCTGGCTCCTGTTATTGAATTCCTGC
>RZYD01000398.1 GCA_009930445.1 Bacteroidia bacterium
GGAAAAGTGAGCTACGCCGGAGGAACATTTAAGGATGGACGAGTGCATTTGCGAACCCGTAAGTTTGGCCACTGGTTCATTACGGCCGATACCACGGCTCCCAAAATTAAAGTGTTGAACACCAATCCCTTGAATGAGAAAGGAAAACCGACTGCGTTACGTTTTTTTGTAAAAGACGATTTCAGTGGGGTGGCATCTTATAATGCTTATGTAAATGATCAATGGGTGTTATTGCAGTATGACGCAAAAAACGACCATATGTATTATTTCCCGGATGCGTTTTTGCCTAAAGGGACAAACCCATTTAAACTGGTTGTTTCCGATGCTGCCGGAAATGAGGAGATCTTGCGTTTTACCATACACTATTAGCCTTCTGTTTATGTTAATAATGGGTCAGGTGCACTGGTAATTCTATTGCAGATTTCGTAATAACTTCTTGTGCAGGGATATTAATTCTTTCCGTAAATTTGCCCCATGAATGAAACCATCCTGATTTTAGATTTTGGCTCTCAGTACACGCAACTGATTGCCCGTCGAGTGCGTGAATTAAATGTGTATTGCGAAATCCATCCGTTTAATGCCTTCCCTTCGCTTACCGACGATATAAAAGGCGTTATTCTTTCCGGAAGTCCTTTTTCTGTGCGTGATGCTGATGCGCCAATACCCAACCTGAACGGAATCAGAAAACGAATTCCGTTACTTGGGGTTTGCTACGGCGCACAATTTTTAGCCCAGTGCGACGGTGGTGAGGTTCTTCCCTCCCAGATCCGTGAATATGGACGTGCCAACCTGACAGAAATTGATCATTCTAATCCTTTGGTTCATAATATGCCCATGGGTAGTCAGGTTTGGATGTCGCATGGTGATACCATATTACATATTCCGGAGAATTACCGGATTATTGCTTCGACATCGGATGTAGAAGTTGCCGGATTTTCCATTGCGGATGAACCTACGTGGGGCATTCAGTTTCACCCGGAGGTGTTTCATTCAACCGATGGCATGTTGTTATTGGAGAATTTTGTAGTTGGGGTTTGTAAATGTAATCGGTCGTGGACTCCCGATTCCTTTGTTGAATCGACTGTACTTGCGCTGCAACAGCAACTGGGTAACGATAAAGTGGTTTTAGGTCTTTCCGGTGGTGTCGATTCATCGGTCGCTGCCATGCTATTGCATAAGGCAATTGGGCGGAACCTTTTTTGCATTTTTGTAGATAATGGATTATTGCGTAAGAACGAGTTTCCACAAGTGCTGGATTCTTATCAGCACATGGGGCTTAATGTAAAGGGAATTGATGCCAAAGATCGTTTTTATTCCGCGCTGGAAGGAAAAACAGATCCCGAAGAGAAACGTAAGGCCATTGGAAAAACTTTTATTGATGTGTTCGATCAGGAAGCGCATGCCCTTCAGGATGTAAAGTGGCTCGCTCAGGGAACCATTTATCCGGATGTGATAGAATCAATTTCAGTGAAAGGGCCCTCTGCTACTATAAAATCGCACCACAATGTGGGCGGCCTGCCCGATTATATGAAACTTAAGGTTGTGGAACCCCTCAAAAGTCTTTTTAAAGATGAAGTACGTCGGGTGGGCAGAACTATGAAAATGAGCGACACCTTGCTTAGCCGACATCCTTTCCCCGGCCCCGGGCTTGGAATTCGGATTTTGGGTGCAATTACGCCTGAGCGGGTGCGTGTTTTACAGGAAGTTGACGATATTTTTATCTCGGAACTTCGCAACGCCGGACTGTATAATGAGGTATGGCAGGCGCTGGCTGTTCTGCTGCCGGTGAATTCCGTCGGTGTGATGGGTGATGAACGTACCTACGAAAATGTGGTTGCTCTACGTGCTGTGGGCTCAACCGATGGAATGACCGCCGATTGGTCGCATTTGCCTTATGAATTTTTGGCAAAAGTATCCAACTCTATTATCAATAAAGTAAAAGGAGTAAACCGAGTAGTTTATGATATTAGTTCTAAACCCCCCGCTACTATTGAATGGGAATAAATTGTACTTTTAGAGGCAAATTTTCGTTTCTTAAATAAAAGAATGCTTCATGAACCCTTACTTCAGATTTTTATTCTTGTACTTTACTATAAGCTTTGTTACCTTATTATCCTCCGCCCAAGATCTGCCCGTGGTACAAAAAAGTACTGTAATCGAGCAATCCAGTGGAGTTGATTATTATATTCATACCGTTGAGGCTGGCCATACCCTCTATTCCATCGCCCGGGTCTATGCGATTTCTATTGCTGATCTGAAGGCCATTAATCCCGGGTTGAATCCGGATCTCATTCCCGGACAGGTGATAAAAATTCCTTTAGCCCCTGAAATTGCAACTGAATTAGTTACAGATGACCCTGTGGATTTTGATACGGTTCAATTTTTTCGATATCATGTACTTCCGGGGGAAACCTTATATCATTTATCTAAAGTGTATAATGCTGAAATAGCAGAAATACAGCGTATTAACGATGGTTTGCCGGGAGGATTGAAAGCTGGAACTACCATTTTACTTCC
>RZYD01000399.1 GCA_009930445.1 Bacteroidia bacterium
CTCCCCTTGAACGGTCCGGCGGAACCCTGCGTTAGGGTAGTGCCCGAAGGCACTCCCCAGAACAATGCGGAAACCGCATTGAAACGCCGGCTTCCGCCGAACCGTTGTATGCAAGTCGTGAGGCCCACGCGCATTTGGCACATTTACAAGCTCCAACACACATTCTGATGCTTTAGCTTGCAAAAGAGCCAAATTTTTGCCGTCGCTCAGGAATGATTTAGTACTTTTGTCATTATTAATAAGATTTTAATGGATAAAAATTTAAAAGAAAAATATAAAAAGGAATTCAAAGATGCATTAGTTGAATTCGTTGATACACTTAAAGGACACGTTTCAACAAAAGATAATCAATGGACTGTAAAAGGATTTATTGATGTATACAAAAATATTTATACGATTTCTACAGACACTAAAATCGTATCAAAAATTCTTGAAATTCATATATTCCCTCTAATTCTAGAATTCGCTAATAAATTTGATTATAAACTAATCCTCGCCGAAAAGCAAAATTATTACCCAGATTTAACCTTTGTAAGAAAAGACAACGATGATGCAAAATTCGCATTAGATTTAAAAACTACTTTTCGAAGAAATGATGAAACAGCTGGTTTTACTCTTGGTAGTCATGGTGGTTATTTTAAGGAAAGGGATAAAGATAAAAACATTCAGTTTCCATATAATCAATACATTGGGCATTATTGCTTAGGAATCATTTATTCGAAGAATGATTATAAAGATGAATTAGGTGAGACTGAAGTTTTTCAAGTAAATGAGTTAGAAGAAGAATATGGTGAAACACCTGATAAAGTTGGCGAAAGAGAGGTAACAACGGTTGACAAGCTCGTTGCCATTACTTCTGTGATACAAGATTTTGACTTTTTTGTTGCTGAGAAATGGAAAATTGCAAGTGATAGCAGAGGTTCTGGTAATACTGCAAATATTGGTTCAATCAAAAAGATTGAAGATTTGAAGAACGAAAATGGAGCATTCAGTCAATTGGGAGAAGAATGGTTTGATGAATATTGGATTAATTATGATGTGGCCACAATGGTTAAAGACGGTAAAACGACTTCTATAACAAATATTTATGATTTTCTAGAATTTAAAGGAAGAACAGATTTGATTGAAAAAGTTGTAGCAACAGGTGCTAAAAAAAGAAAGGCTGATTAAATGAAAGTAATAATTCCACCAATTAAAAGTCAAGGTATAAAAACAAAACTTGTACCTTGGATTAAAGCAATCTTACCTCAAACAAATGGCAGGTGGATAGAACCTTTTCTAGGTACTGGTGTAGTAGCTTTAAACATGGATTTTAAAGAAGCTATCCTGAATGATACAAATCCTCACATTATTAAACTTTACCAGGAAATAAAAGATAATGTAATAACTCATGATATTGTAAAAAAGTATTTGGAAACGGAAGGTGAACAACTTAGAAATTCTGGTGAGGAAGGATATGAACATTTTAGAAAGATAAAAGATAGATTCAACAAGGAATTTAGTTCTTTGGATTTTCTATTTTTATCAAGAGCAGGATTTAATGGTATGATGCGATTTAATAAAAAAGGTCAATGGAACATACCATTTTGTAAAAAACCAAATAGATTTGCTCAAGCTTATATTACTAAAATTGTTAATCAAGTTATTCAAGCAAAGAGACAGATAAAACCTGACTGGCGGTTTCTAAATAAAGAGTTTTCTGAGATTATTCCACTTGCAAATGAAAATGATATTATTTACTGTGACCCACCATACTTTGGCAGGTATGTAGATTATTACAACGGTTGGACAGAAGAAAATGAAAAAATGCTTTTTAATCAGTTAAATGAAACAAAAGCAAAATTTATTCTTTCAACCTGGCATCACAATGATTACCGAGAAAATGAAATGATAAAAAAATACTGGGATAGATTTAATATTATAACCAGAGACCACTTTTATCATTCAGGAGGTAAAATTGAAAATAGAAATACTATTGTAGAAGCTTTAGTCTGTAACTTTGAACTAAATGGCGATATTAAGAAACACAATCACGAAACTAAAAAAGTGATTCAAACCTCAATTTTTGAATTTGAACCTGATTTTGCAAACGCTCAAGCAAGCACATTGTCAAGTCGCACAAGCTAGACACAATCCTAAACTTGCCAAAGAGCTTGCTTATCAACGCTATGAGGACAAAAACGGCCAGCATACAACACACAATATAAAACAGTTGGGGTTCAGTGGTTTGCGGGCGTTTGGTTCTCGCGTCAGCGATCTTGTCGGTGGACATGAACTCAGCCCGAAAACCCAACCGTTTCATATTGTCAAACGTTGGCAATAATAGTAAAGAGAAAACTATGTACAAGAAAATTACTGAAGAAATAAAAGAAAAATTCTATCAACAAAACTTTCCAAATGATGGACAAAGATTTGTTGGCTATTCCGGTTCTAATGATGCCACCGATTCCGGAAAGTCAGTGCCAGTGATTCCGGTTCAAACAGTGCCACTGTTTCGGTTCTAATTGTGCCAGTA
>RZYD01000400.1 GCA_009930445.1 Bacteroidia bacterium
CACACCGCAAGGTAATTTCCGGAAGGTCATTCACAGAAAAATTCTGCGACGACGACCTTGAGCGCATATTTAAATTACCGACACCAAAATAAACCGAGTCAGCGCCTCCCTGTATTGCGGCGGTCAACGATTCATAAGACCCCACAGGAGCCATAATCTCAATCTTTTGCTGCATAGCCAAAGTTTTTGCAAAGATACAGGTTAATAAAATCCGACCGTGCTTTTCATTGATTTTCTATGTTTGCCTGTGGCTGATCATTGGCAGGAATTCCATTTCTCTTTCCATAATAGAAAAAACTATCAAATGTCACATTTTTTATCCTGAGGGTATTACTTTTTCTTCATTTCCGGATTAACAAATGGGTTTGGTAGTGTCCAAAATCTCTTCACCAGGACACTCAAAGACGTAAAAAACTCGTTATCGCCCGATAATAGTTTTTTATTTTACAAAACTGCTGCTAATGACACAGCAAAATGAAAACGTTTATAATTGGGTAAATGAGACCCCAAAAAATCGTTCGAATTTTTCCGCGCCACATTACCATAAAAGTAATGTGGCGCCTTCTTATCTTTTATTTGTTGATCGCTGTATAGCCGATCAACTCCATAATTCGTTTTGGGATATCTGTATTATCATAAAACCCGCCAAAACGCTCTGAACCCATTCCGATACTGTGCACGGGCAATGGGATGGAGGTATGCGACCAGGAAGTCCAGGCCACTCCGGCTTTTTCTGACATAATGCGGGTGGCGGTGATTGCCACCGGATCGTAACCTCCATAATCCAGAAACTCATCAGGAATTTTGTTCTGTCGAACGGGAATACCGGCGGAAGAATGTAGGGCATAACGGATACGAAGGCTGTCGAACCCATTCAATGGAATGTCAGTACCTAACCCATAAAATTTTCCCAGGGCTTCCATTACCAAAGAAAAATCGGGGTGATCCAACGATTCCATATAGTTTTCAACCACCTCCAGCGAAGCTTTCTGATGTGACAAAACACGAAAAACATCCTGACTGTAAGTAACGGTATTCCCCATGGCCAACCCTCCGGTTTCGTGATCGCCCGTTACAATAATCAGGGTTTCGTCCGGATGAAGCAGATAAAAATCAATGGCTTCCTTCACGGCCTGGTCAAAATCGATTACTTCATGTACCGTAGTGGCGGCATCGTTGGCATGACAGGCCCAATCGATCTTTCCCCCTTCCACCATCATAAAGAATCCATTATCATTTTCCATCAGTTCAATTCCTTTTCGTACGAAATCGGCCAGTGCCAACTCCCCATCCGGACGATCGATGGCATAGGGCATTGCGGCACCGCTTTGCAATTGCGGATTTATGGCAATCACCTTATCCATCCCTTTTTTCAGGGCATGAAATTCATCGGCAGTGGTAATCACTGTGTATCCCTTCTCTTTCGCATATAAAAGCATATTTTTCCGGTCTCCGGCGTCCACCCCACGGGTATCTTGCCGGGTATAATTTTCCGAATACTTCTGGTTTACCTGTAGTCCCTCCGGGTTACGAAATCCTCCGCCACCAAAAAAATCAAACCCCGACTCAGGGAGTTGCATACTGATTTCATAGTATGCATTTCGGGAATCGGCATTGGCATAGAAAACTGCGGGAGTAGCATGATCAAGAGACACACTGCTAATCACTCCGGCCTGCATACCCATTGATTTGGCGGCAGCTGCAACCGAGGTAAATCCGGCCGTAGCCTCACTATTTTTCATAATCCGGCCATTACTGGTTTTTTGTCCCGACGACAAGGCTGTACCCGCAGCCGCCGAATCGGTGATTTTATGGGAAGAAGAATAGGTGGTGATAAACCCTTTTTGCGGCAGCCCTGTAAAATTCAGTTCCGGCATGGGATATTCCGAGTCGTAAGCACCCAGATAACTCTCGGTAAGTTGTTGCTGACCCAGCCCCATACCATCGCCAATAAACAAAAAAACAAATTTTGGTGATTTTTCCTCACCGGCACAACCACTTAACAGTACTGCGATAAGCGTCAAATAAAAGAAATTTAAAAAAAGCTTTTTCATCTTCAAAAGTTTTAATACAAAAAACTAAACAGTTAAACCCTGTGTTTATACAAAGGTAAAGAGATTTATCGCTGGTTGTTACTCCATAAACGGAAAAAAACAAATAGTAACCATTACTTTAAATAGAGGTCAAAATAGTCAGCAATTTTCTGATAGAGATGCACGCGGTCGGTTCCTCTGACATTGTGTTCATGGCCCGGATACACGAAATAATCGAGCTGAACCCCTTCTTCCACCGCTTTTTGAATCAGGGAAAGGCTGTGTTGCCACACCACAACAGGATCCATGGTACCATGGATGACCAGCGCATGACCCGCTAATTTATCGATGTAATTCAGCAAACTGGCATTTTTATAACCATCCGGGTTTTCGTCGGGCGTATCCATATAGCGTTCCCCATACATGATCTCATACCATTTCCAGTCAACAACAGGCCCGCCAGCACAAGCTACCTTA
>RZYD01000401.1 GCA_009930445.1 Bacteroidia bacterium
GGTGCATTCTTTAACTGGCATGTTCTATTGTTACTCCGCGGATTCCTCCTTGACATGATCGAATGTAGCACCATTTGTTCGTAGTGTCTCTCTCAGACGGTAGGAATCCCCTTCCATATCGACCAGGATGGCTTTATAGGTCAACCGATCGACTAATGCGCTTGTTATTGCTGCATCTCCAAATACTTCGTCCCATCGCTCAAATGTTAGGTTTGAGGTGATAATGGTCGATTTCTGTGAAGCACGGAGGGAAAGATTGCTGAACAACAGATCTGCGCCTTCCCTATCGAAAGATATGTATCCAAGTTCATCCGCTATTACGAGATCATATTTCTCAAATCTTTTTTCATAGGAGCGTAGCTTCTTTGCATCATTGCATTCCTTTAGTTCGGTTACAAGATACGGAATTGTTGTATAGAGAACCTTGTAACCCTGCTCACAGGCTTTCATTCCAAGACCGATTGCTGTATGGCTCTTTCCTGTACCAGGATTGCCTGTCATGATAAGATTCTGTCCCTTCTGGATGAAATCCAACGTAGCAAGCTCTGGGAGCTTCTTTTGCATTGTCTTGGGCAGACAGTCCAGTTCCAGATCTTCCAGGTATTTACGGTATGGAAATCTTGCACTGCGTATCCGATTCTCTCTGGCTCTTTTCTCTGCTTCTGCAAGTTCACAGGTTAGGAGTTTATGAAGAAAATCCTCATAGTCAGCAGCATCTTTTTCCAACTCCTCGAAATTCTGTCCCATTCCTTTTAACTTCAACAGCTTACAGTATTCTTTTATCTCTTCATTGATCTTTGCCTTCATCAGACCACCATCCTTTCTTCTTTGCTCTGTAACTGACAGAGCCTATCATACTGTCCAAGTGTGCTCTTGGATTTCTGGCTCAGGCGGTCTGTTCCGGTCTTCATTATGGAATTCTTATTTTCGCTTATCTTGTCACATATCACCTTTACCTTGTCTGCGCTCATATCCATCGGGGAGAGAGATTCCAGTTTCAATAATGCGGTTGCTACTTCGTCTACGCCTTTTTCGTATATGATTTCTAAAACCTCTAGAAAAGTTCTGGCATCACTGCTATAATAGGTTTCGAAAAGTTTTTTAATCCGGGTGTCCGACTGAAGCAGTGCTGTGCTTTGGTGAAGGGCACCTGGTTTTCTTTTCAGGGTATGCAGGTAATGATAAATATCGATTTTCCAGTCATGCCCTTTAAAGCTTCGTTCATGGCGAGCAACAATCTCTCCGCCATGATAGATGATAATCTTATCTGTATAGGTGCGGATGTCCACGTCTTTGCCGACCAATGTATCAGGAACGGAATAATGATTCTGCGCTACTGTTACAGTAGAATACTTATCGACGTGTCCTCTGCTTTTCTTACAGCTTTCGAATTTTGGCATCCCAGGAAGAAGGTTCTTTTTCTCATTTTCAAATGATTCTGCCGGAATCGTGCCATCATAGATATCTCTGGCATTCAGTTTCATGCATTCTCGGTATAGAAATGTATTTGCATCCGCAAGCGTATCGAAGACATCGTTCCCGGGTCCACAGAAGACCTTTCGTCTTACATATTCAACGCTGCGCTCTACATGACCTTTTTCATTTCCACTCCGAATGTTACAGAAGCGGAAGCAGTAGCCATAATAAAGTGACAACTGGGTCAGTGCTTCTGTAGGCTCTTTCTCATGAAGTCCCACAAACTTCCTGACAGCGACTCTCATGTTGTCGTAGACCATAGTGTGAAATACACCATGACAATGAGCGAAATAGTCTGCATGGGATTCCTGAAATGCAGGTGTGTCCTGTGACTTATATAGTTTTGCAAAACGGTAATTCGTTTTCGCTGCTGTGAACACGGCCATCTGGTAGTTCTTGTAACCTGTGCCATCAATATCAAGTTTTACAGTTCCCCAGTCGAATTCGGAAATGTCGCCATCTTCATACTCCTGACGGATATATGCTTCCTGGCTTCTTTCATCGATTTTCCTGATCAGACGTTTAACAGTGGAATAACTGATGTCATAGCCTTCTTTGATTAAGTACTCATGGATATCGATTTTTTTCATCTGCTGCTTATGCAGCCCTCTTGCTCGACGTATTTCATTTAATTTCAGACATTCCTCAATTATAAGCATTGCATCTTCTGTTTTCTTTAATGGGCCACGGTTATGGCTGTCATACTTTGGCTTTTCGACGAAAGCCTGGATAATTTCTGACTGTTCCAGTTCTGGATTCATGGATAGAAGCTCGTTCCGTTTCTCATCATACTCTTTTACATATTTATTGACGGTATCTTTGCTCATATGCATCTGTCGGGCAATTTCTCTGTTGCTAACGTTATTCAGATACTTCAGAATGACTGTTTGCTTTTGTGTCAAATCAATCACTTTCCTTTCTTTGCCTCCTCTCAGTGTGATACTGATAGGATAGCATGTCTTGGGTGGAAAGTGACCTAGTTTTCAATGAACCATCTGACCTATATTTAGATTAGCACAAACA
>RZYD01000402.1 GCA_009930445.1 Bacteroidia bacterium
GTTGAATAACTCTCTCCGTCGGCTCCGTTATAGAGCGTAACTGCAAAATCAGATAAGGAATATATAGCACTGTTTTCAATGACGATTTCTACGGTTTCGTCCACATCTGTACCGATATTATCGTAATGTATTTCGTTGATCCATGCATTTTGTGAAATCGCCAGCAAGGTTTGAAGGATAAGAAAAAGCAACAGTATCGTTTGTTTCATAGTACAGGTTTTACCGATAGCTACAAAGATCAGAAAAAACTTCATACCGTTTTATTGAAAGAGAAATAAAGTAGTATTGGTATTTTTTTTAAACAGATATCCATAAAAAAGGCCGTAACGAATGCTACGGCCTTTTAATAATTGATAATCAGCTTATTTGATAATTATTTTTTTCATGATAGTACTTCCGCTGTTTACATCTTTCAGCTGCAGGAAGAAAATACCTTCCGGTTGTGCTGAAAGGTCTATAGTGATAGTAGTTTCTGTACTGTTTTGTTCAGCAATTAAGGCACCCATGAGATTGTAGATTTTGATTTCTTTCATGGTTTCTTTGTTGGACGCGATAGTAAAAATCCCCGAATTTGAAGGGTTTGGATAAACCGCCATTACAAATTTACCAGTTTCATCGATTCCAAAGTAGATTTGAATATAGTCTGTTTTTGTTTCCGTATCCGATCCATATTCATTGGTAGTGGTTAGGGTGACATCAAAATCACCACCGTTGAGGTAAACCACTCCCGGGTTTTGTTCTGTGGAGGTTTCCGGGAATCCACCCTCAAATGTCCATTGCCATTGTGTTGGATTTCCGGTTGACAAGTCGGTGAATGATACGCCCAAACCGGGGGCTCCGGTGGTAATATCGGCAGTGAAGTTGGTAACAGGAGCGGAGGGGAAAACTGAACATCCGGTACCCGGAGTAGCCCAGATGCTGTCGTTAGCGCTGTTTACTGCAGCAAACTCCAAAGAGGCCCACCAATTTTCTGCCACATTGTTGTCGTCGTCAGGATTACACAGGGTTAAGGATGGCCCGAACCCATCGGCTTGCAGTGGCCATGGTTCCTGATCGGTAAAGGTAACCAAATCAACCACTCTGTCCGCTCCGTTACGTAATTCCAATGTTTCTCCGCTGTTACTTAAGGCGCCTGAAGTCCATTGCAGTGCTTCCGTTCCAAAGGTATTCATCATGGCTTCGGCATCGATGGCAACCAGCAGGTATGCTCCGGCTTCGATGCTTATTTCCGGGAATTCAAATACAACGCCCTGAGCGAAATAATAACCCTCTAAATCAACATTCATCGCTTCGTTATTGTAGATTTCAATAAATTCCAGCGTGTCGTTTCCTGATTCCGGTGGGTTGTACATAATTTCGGTAATCACTATATTATAGGCTGTAGTATCGAACACAGTAATGTAATCAGTTTTCAATTCAGTATCCGATCCAATGCTGTTGGTGGCGGTTAACGATACAGAGAATGTTCCAACGGTGTTGTATTGAATAGATGTTGGATTTTGACTATTGGATGTGCTGGGCGTTGCACCGTCGAAAGTCCATGCCCAGCTGGTAGGGTTATTCAGCGACAAGTCGGTAAAGCTGATGGTACTTCCCACCGGAAGGGTAGTCTGTGAGGCAGTAAAATTAGCTTCTGGTGCCGCAAGTGTATCATTAACAGTGATATACATAGTTTTGATTTCTGTATCTTCACCATATTCGTTAGTAACTGTTAAACTAACGTCAAATTGTCCCGGGTTAGAATACACTATCCCTGCAGGATTTTGATCAGTGCTGGTTTCAGGAACGGCTCCGCTGAATATCCAACTCCAGGTATCCGGTTCGCCAGTGGAGAGGTCGGTAAAATTCACCGTATCGCCCATATCAATAGCCGTAGCGTCTGCTTCGAAGTTTGCAATGGGTTCGAGATTTCCACAGCCTGTTCCGGGCGTAGCCCAGATCGAATCGTTATTGGCATTGGTTGCTGCGAATTCAGTAGAGGCCATCCAGTTTTCCGGGAGGGCGTTGTCGAGGGTAGGATTACAGAACGTAAGCGAAGGGCCATAGCCATCGGCCAAAGAATCCCAAGGCATTACATCATCATATTGAACAAAATCAATTATCTGGTCGTGCATGTCACGAAGTTCGATAAGTTCTCCGCCATTATTTAATCCGCCACTGGTCCATTGATAGGAAGAAACGCCAAAGGTAGTCATCATAGCCTGGGTATTTGCGGCCACCAGAAGGTACGCGTTGGGCGGAAGGGTTAAATCGGGGAACTGATAATCAATACCTGATGCGAAGTAGATACCTTCCATTTCTATGGCTTGCGCTGAAGCATTGTAGAGCTCAATAAATTCGAGGGTGTCACTACCGGCTTCCGGGCCGTTATACATGATTTCAGTGATTACCAGGTCAGGGATAGGATATACGCAACCGCCATAGGGTGTAGCCCAGATCGAATCACCGAAGAAGGATAGGGCAAGAAATTCGTCGGATGCCGACCAGTTTG